>NZ_JAYGII010000003.1:0-180095 GCF_034931365.1 Natronospira elongata | reverse complement strand
GTCTAGGCTCCGTCCTTGCATGTTTGGTCCGCCTCCTGCCTGGCGGCAGATGCGTGATGGAACGGCGTAAAGCAGCCGAGCCCGAAATGGCAGCCGAAGCCCAGTGCCAGGGGGCCGTTCACCGGTTCGGGGAAGTTCAGATGAACGAACTGGCCACGGGTGTCCGGCTGGCGTATGCGCTTGCGGCTGTTCCGGAAGCGATGGAAATGCACGGGCCGCCGGGGGTGTTGATCCGGGCCTTCAAACGGGCTTTCCAAGAGGGTGACTTCCGGTTCTGGTATACCCCGTTCCCGGCACTCGCGCCGAATCTGATCTTCCACACCGAAGCGCTTCTTGCGAAACCAGGGATGCAGATAAGGCGTCACCGAGGACCATTCGCGTGCTCGCCCCAGCCAGGAGGAACCGGCAAGCTGGTCGACCGGGCCGAACTGCTCCAGCGTCACCTGCCATTCCTTGCCGTCATCGGTCCATAAGCGGGTCAGTTCTCCCAGGGCGCGCAGCGGCGCACCGGACAAGCCGTTTTCCGCGTAGACCAGGATGTGGTCGATCCGCCCGTCCCGGTCCGCATCCTCGGGCAAATAGAAGGCATGACCGTGGCGGTGGTTATGTTCCATGCCATGGCCGGATAACACGGGTGGCACATTATCCTTGCCCAGCAGCCGACCCGCCCGGCTGATGGCCGCGATCCGGCAAAGTTCCCCAATGCGGATTGCATCCTCTATCCGGGGCTGAGGCTTGCCCCATAGGACCAGGCGGGCGGCCGTAATCCGCTTGTCATCGTCCTGCCGCTGGCGCCGGGCCCGGGGCTGCGGCCGGAAAATACCGTAGGGTCGCTGGTAGGTCATGAACCGCGCCCCCGGCGGGCTGCTCCAGCCGGCTGCCTGCAGATCGCCGGTCTCGCATTGAAGGGCATGGAGGAACTGTTCCGGCAGGGTGGCAAGCAGTTGCTTTTCCGCCTTCTTGTGCTTGGGCCGATCAAGGCCGTGCTCGGCAATCATTCGTGGCCGCCAGACCTGGTATTCGGCCGCGGTGGTTGGCGTGATCAGGCGCACCGGTTCCAGTGCCTCGCCGCTTTCCATGTCCACGGACAGCTCCGAGGGCCGGCAATTGATCTCGCCCGGGAAGTCCGTTACGCGAACCGCCTCCACCCAGCTTTCGGCCCGCCCCAGAAAACCCAGGCGCGGTAGCAGGTGATCAAGCAGTTCTGTCTCCGGCGGCTCCAGCTCAAGATCCGGCCAGGCAATGATCAGCGCTGACTTGGGGTCCAGACGGACGAAAGCATCAAAGATCAGGACTGGCTTGTCTTTCTTGCCGTCCCGAACCGGCATGTAGTGGCGGCTGTGGGCGCGAACCGCCTCTGGCAGGGAGTAGACCGGCGGCTGTTCGGCCAGCCGCTCGACCAGTCGGGCCAAGCGGTCGTCGGGGAATGCTTCCTTGTCGCCCTTGCGATGCCAGGTGGCAATCAATGAACGAATGACACGCCAGGGCGATGGCGGCCATTCCACATTGGCCTCGTTTACATGCCGGCCCCAGGGCGTGGCGTGGTAACGGCCGACCGGAAATGTCAGTTTGATAGCCAGCATGGTTATTTCCTGTAGGTCACCGTTGTCACTCGGGGATCATTGAACAGTCCCGCGGAGGCAGCGGACTCAATTAGTCCGGGCATGGCATCTTCAATGGTCTTGGATTCGGGAATCTCGAAGCCATCCGGGCGGGTCACGCGCAGGTCCCGGCATTCCAGGTCACAGGCGGTGCGCAGACGCAGCCCCTGGTCGAGAAAGCGGCGAATCTTGAACAGGGACAGGCCGATCAGCAGATTCTCGGCGGCCTCGCCCAGGCCGAAGGCCCGAATCTGTGCCAGATCCAGGTTGAAGTAGGCGGTGATTTTAGGGGCCACGAATTCGTCGCGCGCATAGGGCACATTGCCGAAGCCCTTGCTGCTGTCACCGCTGGGGTTGACGCTGTCCAGCTTGACGCCGCCGCTGGCAGCAACCTTTACATCCTCTGCTTCAATGAAGCCTGACAACGCCCTTGGTAGGCGCAGTCGGCCACCGGCCAGATCCTTCTTCGCCAGGAACACGCCGTGCAGTACCGCATTGGTATCGATCTTCATGAGAGTGGCGGCCAGTTTGCGAATATCTACCCGGCCATCTTCCATATGAGCCAGTTCCTCCTTGAGCATGTTGAAGACTGTCTTGTCCTTGCCTTCCAGAATATAGGGTGAGTTGAGGCGATGGGCTGCCAGGACGGAATTGATCAATGGCTCGCCGTTTTCATCCGTGACCTTGACCAACGGCAAGCCTTTGAGCGGCTCTGCCCAGTCATCGGACGGTTCATCCCAACAGACTGCCTCCAGGCGGTTGGCCACGCTTTGAGCGGACTCCACCAGCAACATTCGAGTGGTACCGTCCGGACCGGTGTACTCGGCGGCACCCAGGTCGGGAAAGCCCGTGGGCTGGAAGCGGGTGCCCTGAATGGGGGCCAGGTCGGCCTCCATGAGAAGGCGTTGACTGTCCTTGAGGGCCTTGAAATCAATGCTCATGATGCTCTCCTTTATGCAATCTCTTCGGTTTGTTCAGTGAGGTGTTGTTGTTTCGGCAACAGTTGCTTGAGTGCCGGGTCGGAAATGGGTGTCATCAGCGCGGCCAGCAATCGAGGGCCATTCACGCCGCTGGTGTCCACGGACTTCGGAAGATTCCCGATTCCCGCGATACGAAGCCGACGCATGGCCATGGAAACGGCTCCATTGGTATCGCCTCGCATCAGCCGTCTTGGAATCTCCCGCGACAGCGGCAGATGCGTACCTTTCTCAATTAGCTTGCAGTCCGATAACTGTTCGTCTGTCGTGAACAATGGCTTGAGCAGTCGGTAGGCGACAGGTAGCGGGGGTATTTCAGGTTCGCCCCTGAAGTCGTACCGTGGTGGCAGGCGCACGAGTGCCAGTCCACGCATGAGTTCATCGAGGCGTCTTTCGTCAACATCACCCGCGAGCCAGACGCTGATGGCTGCCAGAGACGCGCTGCATTGCCCCCGCAGCGGCTTGTCGTGGTGGTCTTCCTGTTCGGCAACGATCAGGCGCTGAAGCAGCGTACGAGTCAGTCCCTGTATCAGCCCGCCGTGGCCCAGGGTCACATCCCGGGCGCCGTCGTTATCCCACTTCGGCCAGGTGTCATCCTTTTCTGGAGCCATGTGTCTCCGAAATGCCTGGCGGTCAACCTCGTGGCCTTCCTTCGACAGGACGCGAGCGTGCAATCCGGCCAATGCGGCGGCCAGTTGAAATTCAGGGCTGGCATCGTTGGCCTTTGTGAACCAGTCACGCCTTAGGGGCGGTATGGTTGGGCAGTTATCCCGGGCCTTGGGACTGGCAGCCATCTGTTTCTGGATATTTCCAAGCAGCCTGAGCAGGGTCTGTGTGCTGGGGCCGGGGTCATCCGCCGAGAGGTTCAGCGAGAAAATCGCATCCTCGAGCTGGCGTGTGAGCGAAGCAAGTTGTTGGCTGGCCGTGTCCGAACGCCCCAGTCGCCTAAATCGACTCAGCCAGGGCCAACTCCCCTTGTCCAGGTCCTCAATCAGCGAGCCAGCCGGATTCTGCTTTACGGGAACACGGTTCAGGGGGGTGGCAAGATAGGCCTTGCCGGAGCGCATCATGAAGGCATAGCGCTGAAATTCCCTGATGCCCCGGTCAACACCCAGGCTGGAGACGGCCCTGACAAAATCCAGGCCATCTCGGGCCGGTCTGCGCCCGAGGGTCACACGCCCTTCCGACAGAATCCCTTGCAGCTCGCCCAGGGTGCAGCCGTTCGTCCAAAGTGGCACCCAGATTTCTGCCCTGGCATTGCCCTCGTCACCAAGGGCAGCATTGCCCGCACCGGCCCCGGTGGGACGCACGGTAAAGGGATAACTGAGAGTGCCCGGTTCACTGCTGCCGAAGCGCCGGCTTGTGCTGGCTGCAAACAGCAGGGCGCCTTCAATCATCAGGTTGAAATCCCAGGGGTTGATCAGGGCGTCACTGCTGAATCCGCTTTGCTGATTGGCACCGCCGGCGTTACCCGGAGAGAACTGGCCGATGGCAGCCTTTTTCAGGCCGGGTTCCGCTTCTCCAAAAAGTGCCTGGCGCAGCTGACCGGTGGCCTGCGGTTGTGCATGACCGGTTTCGGGGTCAATCAGCTCGGTGATCCGCTGCATGAAATTGTTAGTGAAATCCAGACGGCCGTCATTACCGCCGGTGCCTAGCAGTGGTGGATATTTCGGACTGTCCTCGGTAAGAACGACCGCAGCATCCAGCCACTCGAGGACGATGTCCGCTAGCTCATTGCGCAATGCTGAAAGCAGCGCGTGCTTTCGATCCCCTTCAGGCTTCTTGTTGATGCCCATGTACGTGAGAGTCTTGCTGGCGGCATCGATCGCCTCGCGGTAGTTGGCGAATCTCTGAGTTTTCGACTCACGCAGGGCGGCAATCCCTGTCTGGTTGTCCCCGGCAAAGAAGCCACTGCCCCCGTTCCAGGGCGCAATGATCGGTGTCGGCTGATAGTCATCGCGAAAGTAGGACTGAATTGCTTCTTCGCTCAAGGAGGAATCAAGGACGAAAACTTCATTCTCCCAGCAGGCGGTAGCCCGTGTATCAAGATGGGTGGCAATGAGGCGAAAAATACCCAGCGCCTTGAGATAGGCAGACAGTGGCGTCGGTGTGCAGCCAGAGAGTATGACTGAATGCTTCATGATGATTTTTCCTCCTCCCGGCTGGCTCGCCAGTCGGCGATGCGTACCAGGGCTTCGAACCAGGCGAGCTTGAATGGGCCGTGTTCATCAAGCAGTTGGCGTGTCCGTTCGGTCCATGACGGGCCCTGGGGACCGCGGCCCAGTTTCATCAGGTCCAGTCGAAGTTCGGTTTCCGGGACGCTTTGGCCATTGAGGCGAAGTGGGGGCAGGCGGTCCCCTTCCCAGACCCCGCGGGCAAACAGGCGTTGACCGCCCGGCGGGGCGTTTTCATTGGGCAGCGCCCGCAGGCCAAGCCGTACCTTGCCGTGATGGGCGGCGATCAGATAGGCGATCAGGTCGCGCTGGGGATGGTCGCTCTGGTGTTCCAGCCAGGCCAGTGCCGAGGCGAGCTCATGGCGAAAGCCCCGGCGTTGCTGTTTCGTGCCGTCCTCATTGCGAACGTGAAAATTCGGACGGCCCCCGCGAGGCGACTTGGCCCAGGGGCCGCCGTCACCCGGGGCGTCGTCACCGGTGATGGCGTTCTGGAAGGCTTCATGGGCCTTGCCTACATCATGCCAGCGGCCGGCGGTGGCGATGATCTCGGCGAGGGCTTCGTCCTGTTCGAGCTTTTCGGCCAGGTCGGCGCCAGCGGCATCCACATCCTGCAAGTGTTCTGATAGCGGCACATAGCGCTTCATGACCGTCATGTCGTCACTGCCCTGGGATTCGGCTAGGATCGCGGTATCCATTTGGATGGGCTCGACGAAGCTCTTGCTGTCCGTGGCGTCGAAGCCGGCCGTGGCGGTGTAGCCACCGGCTCGGCTTTGCAGTAGGAGCTGCTGGCCGGGACGAATCCGATCTTTTCTGACGGGCTCCCATCGTTCGGAAATCGGATCCCATATCCAGGCCTTGCGTTTGCTCAAATAATCCTTGAGCTGGCCCAGGCCCACCGGGCAGAGTTCTTCCCGGGTTGGTGCCGGCTGTTCGCCGGGGTCGTCCTCGAAATCCCGCCAGAAGACCTGGGACTGGGCCTGGCCCGGGTCACGAATGTAGGCGGAGATGTCCACATCAAAGCCGCTCAGGTCCGGGTCCGTGTTGAACAAATCGATCAGATCCCGGCGGCGGATTACGCGGCGAATGCCTGTTGCGGCATCCACCGCTGGCAGGTCGCCGGGGCTGGCGGATTCGATGGCGGACAACTGCTCTCTAGCGGCCAGTAGATCCTCCATCTCGTAAGGCAGGGCCTCCTTGCTCTCTTCTTCGATGTCGATCCAGTAAATCGTCGCTTCTGGATGTTCTCCGCCCCGGTTGCAGCGGCCGAAGCGTTGGACCAGGGAAGACCAGGGGGCAAGTTCGGTGAATAGGACCCGGCTGGAGATGTCCACACCGGCCTCCACCGCCTGGGTGGCCACGATGATTCGCCCCTCCGCCGGAGTTTCCGCGCGGATGGCCGACTCGATCTCGTCCCTTTCCGGGGGCCTGAAGCGGGCGTGCAGGAGCAGCGGTGCTGTCTCCATTTGCTTGGCCAGGGCGGCATGGAGTGCCTGGGCGCGTTCAACCCGATTAAGGATTACCAATGTCTGGGAACCGGGCTGATGCTCTTCCAGGATTTCCTGTGCCAGCCCCTTGATATAGGCGGCGGCTTTCGATTTGTGGTTGTCCGCCGTCAGCCGTGTCCGGGCGGGCTGAAGTTTCTTTTTCGCTGTAAGACGCTGGGTGACCTGATCATGCCGGCGGTCCTCGTCGTTGAGCGATAGCCAGCCCAGCGTTTCCAGGTGTGGCCGAAAGTCCACGGTATCCAGCCAGTTGCGATGCAGGGTGGCAGAGGCCCACAGGCTGCGGGTGGACCGTTGGGTCCGCAGCGTGCGGCGAAAGGCTTCCAGCTGGGTGGAGGTGGGCAGGGCGGCGCCCATGAGCTGGATTTCGTCATACACCCACAGCGCATCGTTGTGGAGCAGTCCGAAATGCACAGGCCACTGGTAGCGACTCATGCCATAGCCGCGCATCAGACCGCGGGACAGCAGCATGTCCTGTGTACCGATCAGAATGGATTCTTCCTCGGGGTAGGATGCCCAAGTGGCGGTCCGAAGCGAGGGTTCCCCACCCATCAACAGGTGTGTGGAGACCTTGCCATCACCCGGCTCGCCCAGCAGGTCGAGTGCGGCCAGCCACTCGCGGATATTTCGGTGGGTTTGTTCCACTAGTACACGCATGGGCAGACACCAGACGAGCCGCCGGGGCATGTCCGTTTCCCCCTTTTCACGCCGGCGGTACAGCCAGCCCAGCGTGACCGCCGCCGTTTTGCCCAGACCGGTGGGGATGTCCAGGACCTCCGGCCAGTCGTCCTCCGCTAAACGGCTCTGGTAAGGGTAGGGTGTGGGTAGTCCCGTTGCTTGCCGGAAGAAGGATTCGAAATCTTTCACGGCGTTCTCCGAAAGTCTGTTTTCAGTTCAGTGTATTTGCTCAGGTGTCTCACCGAATGACACAGCGGGTATGAGTCCGCGATTGGCGTTATCACCAGGTTTGTGGCTACAATTGAGAAATGTGGCCACAAAGAGAGCTGGGTGATGGATGTATCAATCCGTGAGCTGAAGAACCATTTGTCCGAGTACCTGCGGCGTGTCCAGGCCGGCGAGGAGATTACCGTGACCTCGCGGGGGCGCGCCGTGGCACGGCTGTCGGCGGTTATCGGCCGGGAGGGCCGGGCGGAAAGCGATGAGGCGCTGGCGGCTCGGGTGCGGGCGCTTCCGGGTGTCAGGGCGGCCCTTGGTAAGAGGGTGAAGCTCCCCGAAAGACCGCTGGATTGGCCCGGCGGCGGACCATCTCTTTCCGAGCTGATATTGGAGGATCGGGATTGATTCTCTATCTGGATACCTCCGCTCTGGTAAAGCTGTACGTTAAGGAGCCGCATTCCGATGAAGTGCGGTCCTTGGTTCAGAAGGCGTCTCTGGTGGCCACGCATGTTATTGCCTATCCCGAGGCACGAGCCGGATTTGCAAAGGCGTGGCGGATGGGGCGGATAAGTGACGATGTATTGACGCAGCTCGTGGTTTGGTTGGACGAAGGTTGGGGGGGCTTCGATGTCATCAGTGTCGATGAGCCACTGGCGCGTCGTGCGGGGGTGCTGGCCGATACCTTTGGCTTGCGAGGCTACGATAGTGTTCATCTGGCCGCTGCGGAGAAACTCGCGGCAGGGGCTGGCGACGGGCGTCTGTGTTTTGTGTGTTTTGATACGTCTCTGACGCGGGCTGCGGAAGGCCTTGGATTGAAGACTCCGTGGTGACGAAAGAGCGGGTTCGGGGTGTTTCATGCTGTGCCTCCCTTGGCCCTGCTCCATTTACCGCTCCCCGCCGAGTATCTGTCTGCCGCACTGACCAGTCTTTCACGTACCCGCTTGCGCAGTAATTCGGGGGCAAGTACTTCCACTTCCGCGCTCCAAGCCAGGATTTCCCGAATCAGCTCGGTGGGGTCGCCATAGGGAATCTGCAGCTCGTAGTGCCCATCCTTCCATTGCCCGATCTGGTCGGGGGTGCCAGCGCTGCTCGGCGGCCCAGCGGGCCGCTTCCGGCGTGAAGCGCAGCACCGCCCAATGGTCTGCGGGCCGGTGAAGATGCCGAAATTGGCTTCCAGTTGCCGGTCCAGGGTGGCCGGGTCGATATCCAGGGCCGGCGTCTTGTCGGGCCTCGGGTCGCGGATGCGGTCCAGGGAGAACAGGCGCAGGTCGTCGGCATCGTGGCAGTGAGCGGCCAGGTACCAGTTATTGCGGTAGTGGATGAGGCGCTGCGGGCTGACATGGCGCTGCCTCATTTCGTCCCGGCTGCGTGAGCGGTAATCGAAGTGAAGCCGTTTGCGGTGGAGCACGGCTTCGGCGGCCTGGCCGAAGGCTTCGGTTTCCAGATGGCGGTGGGCGATGGGGCGGACCTGGATGCGCTGGTCGAGGGTTTCGGGGTCGAGGCCACCCTGGCCGAGGAGCTGGCGGATGCGGGTCTTTAAGGGGCCGATGTAGGGTTTGAGCAGGCCGGGCTGGATGGATTCCAATAGCTGCTCGGTGGCCAGCAGGCCGTGGAGTTCGCTGGGATTGAGCCAGAGACCGGGTAGTTCGAAGCGGTTCATCAGCATCCATGCTTTTGGGGGCTACCTTGTCCAGCATAGACGATGGGCGTGGTGTTTCAAGGTGGGTGAGACAGCGCGGGTGTTACGGTTTTTTTCGGGTGAGGGTTACTCTGGCTTTATGCTGCGCTGGCCGCGCTTGTTCCGGTTCTGGGCAAGCCGTTCGGCCAATTCCCCCATTTCCTCAACGGCCCGCATCTTTTCGTACAGGCTCAGTTTGCGCCAGCGACGCAATTGTTCCCGCCGTGCACCTTCCCAGGTAGTCTTGCTCCAGTCGATCTCATCCTCAAGCCGCGACATGATCGTTACTCCTTATTGTCACGCTGCTCGTGAAGAATGCGTAGGTGTTCAACATCGTCCAGGTCTCGCGGGCGGCCTACTGCCTCCTTCATAGTGATCAATGTCTCCAGGGAGACCAAGGGAGCTTCGATTCCGGGTGTCAGCGTTTCCCGGAGTGCTCGATTGTATTCTTGTGAGAAATCAAAGGGATGTTCGACAAAGATATCGATGGGTGTTTCCGGGTGGGCATCACTGAACAGCTGGAAGACTTTCATGCCCTTGTCCCTTGCCCAGCTTTCGCGGGTTTCACGGTCGGCGAAATCTTCGGCCTTCACCGGGATGGTGGGGCGATAGCCCAGGTCTTCCAGTGCTTTTATGGCGGCAAGGATGTTGTCCGGGGCCAATTCGATGACCAGGTCCGCGTCCTTGGTATAGCGAAGATAGCCATGGGCATTTACCGCCAGGCCGCCGGCGACCAGGTAGCGGACTCCCGCCTCGTTGAGGGCGGCAATGATGGCTTCGAGGCTGTGAACGCGCATGGTCCAAGCATACAACAAAAAAGGCCGGTCACTGGGACCGGCCTTTTTGGTCTAGCTGTGCGCGGGACTGGCTCAGGAAGCCATGTCCTTCAGGCGGGCATTGAGGCGGCTCTTGTGGCGAGCGGCCTTGTTCTTGCTGATGATGCCCCGGGTGGCCATGCGATCCAGATAGGGCACGGCAGCCTTGTAGGCTTGTTCGGCCTTGGCCTTGTCACCGGCTTCAATGGCCTTGATGATTTGCTTGATGCCGGTGCGCATGCGAGAACGCATGCTGGCATTGTGCTTGCGGCGCTCTTCGGCCTGACGGGCGCGCTTCTTTGCGGACTTGATGTTAGCCAAGACTAGCTCCTGATAATTCTGCTGACGCTCGGGGTTGTCGCGGCGCACGCGCGCGCGGTTTCGGTGACAGGGTCGCCGAAAGCCGCGTATCATGCGGAAAAACCGCGCGCCTGTCAAGGCCGGCAGGTGGCGTGAACGGTTCCCAGTGAACAGTGAACAGAGGGTGCCGGCCGGGGCCGAGTGCCATTGTCTGAACGAAGGGGTCAAGTTGCAGCGTTTGACTAGAAAAAACAATAACCTAGCCAGGTTTTCGGTAGCCCACTGCGCTGTGAGGTGGTCGCCGCGCCTGCCATTTGGCACGGCCCCCGCTGTTCACTGGGAACTGGGAACTGTTCACTCCAGGCCCGGCGAGGGCAGGGCATGAGTCTGCTGCGCTCCACCGGTCTGGTCGGCGGCATGACCCTGCTCTCCCGGGTACTGGGATTCGTCCGCGATGTGGTCTTTGCCCGCTTCTTCGGGGCCGGGCCGGTCATGGACGCCTTTTTCGTGGCCTTCAAGATCCCCAATTTCATGCGGCGGCTGTTTGCCGAGGGGGGATTTTCCCAGGCCTTTGTGCCGGTGATCGGCGAGTATCGCAGCCAGCGTGAACATGCCGAGGTGCAGGCGCTGGTGGACCGGGTGGCGGGTATCCTGGGGGCGGTACTGGTGCTGATTACCCTGATCGGGGTGGTGGCAGCGCCGGTATTGATTCTGATTTTCGCCCCCGGTTTCGACGGCGAGGACGGCCGCCGGGAGCTGGCCACGGCCATGCTGCGCTGGACCTTTCCCTATCTGCTGTTCATCTCCCTGGTGTCCCTGGCGGCCGGGATTCTTAATACCTACAACCGCTTCGGGGTGCCGGCCTTTACACCGGTCCTGCTTAACGTTTGCCTGATCGGGGCGGCGGTCTGGCTGGCCCCCTATTTCGACGAACCGGGCATGGCCCTGGCGGTCGGTGTGTTTGCGGCGGGGGTGGCTCAGTTACTGTTTCAGATTCCCTTTCTCAAGCATTTGCGCCTGCTGCCCCGGCCGCGCTGGGATCCGAAACATGAGGGTGTCAGGCGCATCATGCGCCTGATGGCGCCGGCCCTGTTTGGCTCCTCGGTGGCCCAGATCAATCTGGTGATCGACACCATCATCGCCTCCTTTCTGGTGGCCGGCAGTGTGAGTTGGCTGTATTACTCCGACCGCCTGATGGAGTTTCCGCTGGGGGTGTTCGGCATTGCCCTGGCCACGGTAATCCTTCCCGGCCTGTCGGCGCGATACGCGGAAAAAGACCCCAAGGCCTTTTCCGATACCCTCGACTGGGCCCTGCGTCTGGTCTGGCTGGTGGCGGTGCCGGCGGCGGTGGGGTTGTTCTGTCTGGCCGGCCCCATGCTCTCGACCCTGTTCCAGTATGGCGAATTTACGGCCCATGACACTCGCATGGCGGCCTGGAGCCTGATGGCCTATGCCTTCGGTCTGGTGGGCTTCACGCTGGTTAAGGTGCTGGCCCCCGGCTATTTCGCCCGCCAGGACACCAAGACACCGGTCAAGGCCGGGGTGGTGGCCATGGTCTCGAACATGGTGCTGAATCTCGCGTTCGTGCTGCCGATGGTGATGACCGGATTCGTCGCCCCGCACATGGGCCTTGCCCTGGCAACGGCGATCGCCGCCTTCATCAATGCCGGTCTCCTGTATATGGGGCTGCGCCGTCGCGGCGTATACCGGCCCGGGCCGGGCTGGGCCTCGTTGTTCTTCAAGGGGCTGGTGGCCAATGGGGTAATGGCCGCGGTGGTGCTGTGGCTTGCCGGCCCACTGGCGGATTGGCTGGATGCGGGCGTCTGGGAGCGGGTGGGGCTGCTGGCGGTCTGCATTGGCACCGGGGCCCTGGTTTATGGACTGGTACTCTTGCTGCTGGGGCTCCGGCGGCGGCATGTGATGGCCTGACGGCGGCCGATAGTTGATATAATGCCCCGTTTTGCATTACGGGAAGCCTGGACTTGCGGCTGATACGCGGACGGCAACATTTGAGCCACGCCCGTCGGGGCGGAGCGGTGACCATCGGCAATTTCGATGGCGTGCATCGCGGTCATCGGGCCATGCTGGAACGGGCGCGGGCTACCGAGCCTGCCGGTCCGCTGACGGTGATCAGTTTCGAACCGCGGCCGCTGGATTATTTCCTGGGTGAGCGGGCGCCAAGCCGGGTGGTCGGCTTCCGTGATCGCCATGAGCTGTTGGCCGAGGCCGGGGTGGATCAGTTGCTGCTTCTGCGCTTTGATGCCGCCCTGGCCGGAATGAGCCCCCGGGCCTTCGAACAGGATGTCCTGCAGCAGGGTCTGGCCCCGGCCTATCTCCTGATCGGGGATGATTTCCGCTATGGCCGGGACCGGGCCGGCGATGCAGACAGTCTGGCCGCGACGGCCGCGGATCAGGGTTTTCGCCTGGAGGTGATGCCCACGGTGGAAGGGCAGGGTGCCCGGGTGTCCAGTACCCGCATCCGCCGTCACCTGGAGCTGGGTGAGACCCGTCAGGCCGCGGCCTTGCTGGGTCAGTGGCCGCGAGTCACGGCGCGGGTGCGCCGGGGGCGGCAACTGGGGCGAACGCTGGGTTATCCCACCGCCAATCTCGCCGTCCACGAGCGGCTGGCGGCTCGGGACGGGGTTTACGCCGTGCAGGTCGAGGGGCTGGACAAGGCCGAACCCCTGCCGGCGGTGGCCAGTCTGGGGCGGCGACCCACGGTGGATGGTCGCAGGCGATTGCTGGAGGTTCATCTCTTCGATTGGCAAGGTGATCTCTACGGACGCCATCTGCGGGTCCGCCTGATTCGCCACTTGCGCGACGAGGAACGATTCGAGGATCTGTCGGCCCTGCGCCGCCAGATGGATGAGGACAGCCGGGCGGCGCGAGCCGTTTTGGCGGAAGAACAAGTGCCGGTGACATGACCGGCGAATTCACAGTTGATTGTTAGGGTGAAACGGTGACCGACTACAAGTCCACGCTCAATCTGCCCAAGACCGACTTCCCCATGCGCGGCAACCTGGCCAAGCGCGAGCCGGACATGCTGCGGGAATGGGAAGACAGTGGTCTCTATCAGAAGATTCGGGAGCGTTTTCGCGGGCGGCCCAAGTTCATCCTTCCGGATGGCCCGCCCTATGCCAACGGCGACATCCACATCGGTCATGCCGTCAATAAGATTCTCAAGGACATGGTGGTCAAGTCCCGCACCCTGGAGGGCTTTGACGCCCCGTATGTGCCGGGTTGGGACTGCCACGGCCTGCCCATTGAACTGAAGGTCGAGGCCAAGGTGGGCAAGGTCGGTGACAAGGTCGATGCCCGCGACTTTCGCCAGGCCTGCCGGGATTACGCTCATGAGCAGATCGACCGTCAACGCACGGATTTCAAGCGCCTGGGCGTGCTCGGTGACTGGGACCGGCCCTATCTGACCATGAACCCGCAGTACGAGGCCGACCAATTGCGGGCTTTCGGCAAGATGATTGAGCGCGGCCATCTCTACAAGGGCTACAAGCCGGTGCACTGGTGCATGGACTGCCGCTCGGCCATGGCCGAGGCCGAGGTCGAATACCAGGAGCACACCTCGCCGGCGGTGGATGTCCGCTTCCCGGTGACCGACAAGGCCGAGCTGGCCAAGCGTTTCGGCCTCGCGGCCGAGGCCGTCGATGCCCCGGCCTTCCTGCCCATCTGGACCACCACGCCCTGGACCATTCCGGCCAACCGGGCCGTGGCCCTGAGTCCGAAGCTGGAATATGGCCTCTATGCGGCCACCGGCCCCAATGGTCGCGAGATCACCGTGCTGCCGGTGGAAATGGTGGATACCGTGCTTGAGCGCTGGGGCTTTGGTGGTGCGGAGCGTCTGGCGGTCGCCGCCGGCAGTGAGCTGTTGCGCTTGTCCTTGCAACACCCCTATCTGGATCGCCAGGTGCCGGTGGTGCTTGGCGATCACGTCACCACCGAGTCCGGTACCGGGGCTGTGCACACCGCCCCCGGCCACGGCCAGGAAGACTATCTCATGGGCCTGGAGTACGACCTGCCCATGGACCATCAGGTCAATGAAAACGGCGTGTTCACCGACGAGGCCGAGCACATCGCCGGCGAGCATGTCTTCAAGGCCAACCCCAAGCTGGTGGCCCTGCTGGAAGAGCGCGGCATGCTGCTGCACCATGAAAAATACCAGCACAGCTACCCCCACTGCTGGCGGCACAAGACGCCGGTGATCTTCCGGGGGACACCCCAATGGTTCGTGAGCATGGATCGCGGCGGCATGCGTCAGGCGGCGCTGGATGAAATTGGCAAGGTGAAGTTCACTCCCGACTGGGGCGAAGGCCGTATCCGCGCCATGGTGGAAAACCGTCCCGATTGGTGTATTTCCCGTCAGCGTAGCTGGGGGGTTCCCATTGCCCTGTTCCTGCATCGGGAAACGGGTGAATTGCACCCCAAGACGCCGGAATTGCTGGAAGCGGTTGCCAAACGGGTCGAGAAGGAAAGCATTGATGCCTGGTTCGAGCTGGACCCGGCCGAGCTGTTGGGCGATGAAGCCGACAATTACGAAAAGGTCACCGACATTCTCGATGTCTGGTTTGATTCCGGCATGGTGCATTTCTGTGTACTGGACCGTCACGAGGATCTGCAGGTGCCGGCCGATCTTTTCCTGGAAGGCTCCGATCAGCACCGTGGCTGGTTCCAGTCCTCGCTTCTGACCTCCGTGGCCATCCGCGACACCGCCCCCTACAAGGGTGTGCTCACCCACGGTTTCACCGTGGATGAGAAGGGCCGCAAGATGTCCAAGTCCATGGGCAATGTGGTCGCCCCGCAAAAGGTCTTCAATCAGATGGGGGCCGATGTGCTGCGCCTGTGGGTGGCGGCCAGCGACTATCGCGGCGAGATCGCCGTCTCCGATCAGATTCTCAAGCGGGTGGCGGACAGCTATCGACGCATGCGCAATACCCTGCGTTTCCTGCTGGCCAACATGGCCGGTTTCGATCCGGCGAAGGACGCGGTGGAACCGTCGCAGATGCTGGCCCTGGACCGCTGGGCGGTGGCACGCGCTGCAGCCCTGCAGGAAGAAGTGCGTGGCGCCTACGATCGATACGAGTTCCACCATATCTATCAGCGCGTCCACAATTTCTGCGTCAACGATATGGGTGGCTTCTACCTGGACGTGATCAAGGATCGCCAGTACACCACCCAGGCCGACAGCCATGCACGGCGGTCCTGTCAGACGGCGCTGTATCATATCGCCGAGGCCATGGTGCGCTGGCTGGCGCCCATTCTCTCCTTCACCAGTGAGGAAATCTGGCGTCATCTGCCGGGTGAGCATCCGGACAGTGTCTTCCTGGAGACCTGGTATGAGCTTCCGACGGTGAAAGCCGAGGATGTGGACTGGGAAGCGGTCATAGCCGTCCGCGACGAGGTCAAGCGGGTCCTGGAACGCCTGCGTAATGAAGAAAAAATCGGTGCGTCCCTGGACGCCGACGTGACCCTGTTCTGCGAGCGCTCGCTCAAGGACAAGCTCGATGTGCTGGGTGATGAGCTGCGTTTTGCGCTGATCACCAGTGACGCCCGCACCGCAGCCGCGGACGGTCGTCCTGATGCGGCCGAGGCAGGACAGGAAGCCAAGGGTCTCTGGATCCTGGCCGAGCGCAGCGAGCATGAAAAATGCGTGCGCTGCTGGCATCGTCGCGCCGATGTGGGTGACAACGCCGAGCACCCGGACATCTGCGGGCGTTGCGTCAGCAATGTCGAAGGCGACGGCGAAGTTCGTCGTTTCGCTTGAGGAAAATAACAAGGCAAGCGGAGAAGCCACCGAATTCAGCGGACTCATTGCACTGCGTCAATGAGTCTGCGCTTTTCGGCGGCTTCGGTGCTTGAAGGGTTTTGTCTTTAAGGCCGGGAGAGCTGGCATGCTGGGTGTGGAGATCAAGAAACCGAAGGGCAGCGGGGCGCTGATCTGGCTGGCACCGGCCGCCGTGATCGTCCTGCTGGACCAGATCACCAAGATCTGGGTGAGTCGCAGCATGGAGCTCTATGACTCCATTGCCGTCATGCCTTTTCTCAACATTCGTCTGCTTCACAATCCAGGCGCGGCCTTCAGTTTCCTGGCCGATGCCGGTGGCTGGCAACGCTGGTTCCTCACCATTCTGGCCAGCCTGGTTAGTCTGGGCATCATTGCCTGGCTTTGGTACCTGCCTCGTTATGGTGAACGCCGTCTGGCTTGTGGTCTCGCCTTCATCCTCGGCGGTGCAGTAGGCAACCTCATCGACCGCATTGCCTACGGCTATGTGGTGGACTTCATCGACTTCTATGTGGGGGACTGGCACTGGCCGGCCTTCAACATTGCCGACGCCGCCATCACCATCGGTGCTGCCCTGGTCATCATCGACAGCTTCTGGCCACGGCGTCAGGGTTCCTAGGCGGCAAAAAGACGGAAAAGCGATCTCGCGCCAAGACGCCAAGACGCAAAGAAATTCAAAAGAATGCCTCGCGCAGAGGGCGCCAAGAACGCAAAGGAAAACCGTTTGTTTTTTAGTGTGCTGATCCCATTGCGGAACCAATGGTCCTTATCCGTGATCTTCGCCAAAGCCTCTCGCGGCGACAGCATCAACCCTTAGCGCTCTTAGCGATCTTTGCGCGAGGCCAAATCTTTTTCTTTTGAATTTCTCCGCGTCTTTGCGTCACTGCGCGAGGCATTCTTTTGAATTTTTTCCGTCTTGGCGCGGGACCCGTTTTGGGGTCTTTCGCTGAGCGCCGGATTTTCTCCCAGCGGCCCCCCTGCGGTACAATTGAGCCCTGATCGAAGCCCCCACCCCCTTGAGGTAAGCCATGGATATTCTGCTCTCCAATCCCCGTGGATTCTGCGCCGGCGTGGACCGGGCCATCGAGATTGTCGAGCGGGCCCTCGAGTTGTACGGCGCGCCTATCTATGTCCGCCACGAGGTGGTTCACAACCGCTACGTGGTCAATCGTCTGCGGGGCCTGGGGGCGGTATTCGTCGAGGAACTGGACGAGGTGCCGGATGACGCCATTGTCATTTTCAGCGCCCACGGGGTTTCCCGGGCCGTGGAAGAGGAGGCCGAGCGCCGTGGCCTGAAGGTTTTTGACGCCACCTGTCCGCTGGTTACCAAGGTCCATTTGGAGGTTCATCGCTACGCCCGCGAGGGCAGGGATGTGATCCTGATCGGTCATGCCGGCCATCCGGAGGTCGAGGGGACCATGGGGCGTTTTGATACCCAGTGGGGTGGGCAGATCCATCTGGTGGAAGTGCCGGAGGATGTGGCCGGGCTGGATGTGAAGGATCCGGAGAGCGTGGCCTTCGTCACCCAGACGACCCTTTCCATGGACGACACCGCCCGGGTGATCGAGGCGGTGCGTGCCCGTTTCCCGGCCGTGGCCAGTCCGCGCAAGGAAGACATCTGCTACGCCACCCAGAATCGCCAGGATGCCGTCCGGGGGTTGGCCAGCGAGGTGGAAGTGATGCTGGTGGTGGGTTCGCCCAACAGCTCCAACTCCAACCGTCTGCGCGAGATGGCCGAGCGGGAAGGGGCTCGGGCCTGGCTGGTGGATGGGCCCGGCGATCTGGACCGGAACTGGTTTGAGGGCGTGAACAAGGTGGGGGTCACCGCCGGCGCCTCGGCACCCGAGGTGCTGGTCCAGCAGGTGGTCCAGCAGCTTCGCGACTGGGGCGGTGAGACCGTCCAGGAAACCGAAGGCCGCGCCGAAACCGTCACCTTCTCCCTGCCACGCCTGCTGCGCACCCGACCGTCTGAGCAAGCTACTTAGGCTTTTTCGCCAGCTCTCTGGCGAGGAATACCTGGACCCCATTTCAGTCCCGGCCTAAGCGGCTTCGATCCGGTGGCTCCCGCAGGAGCCGGGGAGGCTTTTCCAGGAACGCCGTAGATACATCCCTGTAGGCTTTGGGGGCGACCGAAAGGCTGCGCTTTCCTGCTCCGCCTTCCGGTCCGGCCCGCACATCCTCGTGCGGGCGTTCGCCATGCTGCGATGGTCCACTGGACCATCGGTCTTGGCTCACCCTGTCGCCCACAATCCTGGAAAAGCCTCCCCGGCCCCTGCTACGCCACCTCACGCCGTGGCTCGCATTGTGTGGACTTGGCCTTATTGGGTAGGACAGGCAACTGAGCGCCGTCGTTAGCGCTCTTTAGCACTCAGGCGAAGGCATCCTCTGCGGGTCGCGGGTGCTGCGTGCGCGGCCGTTCACGTTGATGATGATCGCCCGGGCCGCCAGCGCCTCTCCCTCCCGGCAGACCAGAATGGAGCCATTGGTGCTGCGCCGCCCGTCCGTGCGCATGGTGAAGCGCTGGCGGTTGGCGCGCAGGCCCGGCACGCCCGCAGACTGCACACGCAGGATCTGATCCGGGTGGCTGAGACGGTTATTACCATGACTTTGCTGGTGGCGGTAGATCAGCCATCCCTCTGACCAGGCCTGTTGATCGGCCGCACAATGTCGTCCGTCCCGGCTTGGGCAGAGGCTGACCGGCACGCCCACGCGCAGGGATTCGCTGCGGGCGAATTGCAGGCTGCCGATCATCATATTGGTGCCGGTGGTGGCGCGGGTCTCCTGGACCCAGCGGTCAACCGCCGGGGTGGCAATCCCCATCAGCAGGCCGACCACCGCCAGGGCGATCAGCAGTTCCAGCAGCGTCAGGCCCCTTTCCCCCTTTTTCATGTTGATTAACCCTCCCTGATTGAATGACTCCCCCAGATTCATTGTTTTGCGGAGCTTATTCAGGCTCCGGTCGGAGGCTCAAGGCGGGGACAGACGGTGCCGGAATTTTCCGACAGGGATGTTCCAGAATGCTTTACGGGCAGGATTTCTTGGGAGGAAAAGAAAAGGCCGGGCGTGAGCCCGGCCTTTTCCGTGATCATTGCCGAATGGCGATGATCAGAGACCGCTGGCGTCGAGGAAATCCTCGTCGTGCGGGTTGCCGCTGGTGTTGGAAAAGCCGCTGCTGTCCTCGGCACTGTTCAACAAGCCAGTGCGGATATTGTGGAAGGCACTGGCATCCGCGGACTGCGGGTTGGAGCGAAGCAGCAGGGCTGCGGCACCGGCCGCATGCGGGGCTGCCATGGAAGTGCCGCTCAGGCTCTCGGTCCCACCGCCCATGGCAGTGGACTCAATCGCGGCACCGGGTGCGGCAATGGCGACGGGTGCGGACTGATTGCTGGTCCAGTCGGCACTGTCGTCACCCCAGTTGGACCAGCTGGTCCAGTCGTCGCTGGAGTCGGTGGCGCTCACCGTAATCACGGCATCGTCATAGGCCGCCGGCACGGACCCGGCCGCATCGGCGCCCTCGTTGCCGGCAGCGACGACGAAGACGACGCCCACGTTGGTGGCGTTGCAGATGGCTTCATGCATGGCATCATCGCCGACGAAACCATTCTCGGTGCACTCACCGCTCTTGGAACCGCCACCGCCCAGGCTCATGTTGGCAATGGCGGGTTCACCGCTGGCCTGGACCTGCTCGGCTACCCAGTCGATGCCGTCGATGATGCCGGCAAAGCTGCCGCCACCGCCACTATCGAGCACCTTGACCGAGTGCAGGGTGACATCCGGGGCAACACCCACGACATCAATATCATTGTCGATGGCGCCCACGGTACCGGCGACATGCGTGCCGTGGCCCTGGTCATCATCCCAGTCGGTTTCGCAGGTCCGACGGCTGTTGGGCGGACCACTGCTTTGGTCCTGGCAGGGCTCGGAGGCAAAGCCATTGCCCAGATTGCCGGCCAGGTCGTCGTGACTCGCGTCAATGCCGGTGTCCAGTACATAGACGCTGATGCCGTCACCGGTGTTGTTGTTCTGGTCGGCACCGACGCGTTCAATGCCCCAGGGCAAGGTCTGATTGCCCTGATCGTCATCATCATCGTCGTCGTCACCACCGCCACCGCAGTGGGGGCAGTTGCCCTGGGCAATGGAAACCCGGCCGTTCATGGTGACACTGGAAACACGCGGGTGATTGCGCAGGGCGTCCAGGCGAGCCTCGGGTACGGAGGCGGCGAAGCCGGTCAGGGCTGCGCCATAGACGCGCTCGGCGCGAACACCGAACTCGGCGGCGAAGTTGGCGGCATCTGCCCGGTTGGCTGCAGCTTCGGCTGCGGGACCGCCGTCATTCAGACTGACAATGACATCCACATGTCGATTGTTGGCATTGGCGGTGGAAAGGCCCAGAACCAGAACGGCCCCGAGCAACAGAGAGGTATAACGCATAAGTGACACTCCAGTTGAGGTTTATTTTTGGTAAACCTTCGCGCCTGCAAGCAGAAACCCCCCCGGCTTCTGTGCACCGTCCTGTGGTTAACTGCCTGCGCTGTCCCTGGGTGTCGAAACGCAAAGCGACGTCCGCGGACGCCAGTCAATAGGTTTAGTCGATCTTGCTGTGGATGCAACCCGAATTCGTGAATCCGGCTCCTGGGCACTGGGGTGGAGTTCCGGAGAGCCTTTTATGACGGGCCTTCCAGGTGAAGTTACCGTTCGTCGGGGAATGACATAATCCGGGGGTCAGATTGTTGTTGCGGTGCAACGATCAGCGGGGGGGGGTAAAAACCGAATGGGAATTGCGCGGATTTTTAACTCAGGTCGTAGGCGGACCGCGATTGTCCGCCCGGGGTGAATACCGCTATAATCTCCGCCTTGCGCCGGAGTAGCTCAGTCGGTAGAGCAGCGCATTCGTAATGCGAAGGTCGTAGGTTCAATTCCTATCTCCGGCACCAGTTTTTCGATTTCGGGGCCGCTCAGCAATGAGCGGCCCCTTTTTCGTTGAGTCACTTTTCGCCACCGCTCTTTGATTTGATCCGGTTTTGGTGGGTGGCTGTGTGGGGTATTCTGGGGTTGTCTCAGGGAGATTTTTTGGGGGGAGTGAGCAATGATGAATACGGCTTCCGGCCTCAAGGTTGAGTTTCGTAACAAGGTTTCCATGTTTATCGGGGCCTTTTTCGTGGTGCTGGGCTCCGGTATCTATTGGGTCTTTTCCCAGGCTGCGGTGGATCTGGTCTGTGAGCGGGCCAGTGGGGAGTGTGTTTACCAGTCGGTGGGGCCCTTTTCCAGCACCCATGATGTCTTCGCACTGTCGGACCTGCGCGGTGCTGAAGTAAGGTCTCGGCGCAGTCGCAATAGCGACGGGGGGACAAGCACCAATTACTGGGCCGTGCTCGATACAGCCTCTGGGTCCCGGGATCTGTCGGCCTTTCGCAGTTCCTCCCGGACTGCCCACGAGCGCATGGCCCAAGAGGTCAATGCGTTTGTGAACAATCCGGACCAGCCGCGTCTGGAGTTGAGTCATGCCGCGGGTGGCATGCTGAGCCTGTTCATTCTGCTGTTTCCGGCCATCGGCCTGTACATGCTTCTGGGTGTGCGAAATGTGGCCGAGGTCGAGGCCCTGCCGGGTAGCGGCTGGCTGATGCTCCGCCGCCGCCGCTGGTGGCAGTCCTCCGGTCGGGAGGAACGTCTGCCCCTGGCCGAGGTCGATGAGGTGGACGTGGAGACCAGTTACTCCAGCTCCCGGGGCGGCCGAAGTCGGCCCACGCATCGGGCGGTGATTCGGATGAAGAATGGTGAGACCAAGCCGCTGTTCGGCTTTTCCACCAGTGGCAACGGGGCCTTTAAACGGGCCTCTCAGATTCGCGATCTGATTGAGCGAGCGAGGACCGAATGAATCGATATGGTTTGCGCCCGGGCCTGGCGATCATCGCATTGCTGTTGCCTGGGTTGATGGCCTGCCAGGCGGATGAGATATCGCCTCCCGCACAGCAGGGCGAGGCGGACGACAATGGTTTCTATCTACAGCCGGCCTGGACCGATTACCGCCAGCGAGCTGCAGACAGTCCCTTCCAGCCCGCTCGCAGCGAATGGGTCCATGTGGAGGCCCTGGAGGACACCAGCCAGTTGCCCGAGGAGGCCCTCTGCGGCGAGATTGAGGATGTCGTGGAGGCCTGGGCCCGGGGGCGCGGTCTGCTGGGGGCAGCCCAGGATGATCGCATCGATGTGGACATTCGCGCCCGGGCGCTGTCGGAGGACAGTCATGAGGGCCTGTTGCAGCGTTGGGGGTTCAAGGACGATTCCCTGGCCGGCATCGACCATCGCCTGCGGTTCGAGCGTGACAATGAATGCTGGCAATTGACCCGGGTCGAGGCCCGGCATTATTGCCGGCGCGGTATTGAGCGCGGCGCGCGGTGCCTCTGAAGCTCGCGCTTGCCGGCAGCATTCTGCTGGCCGTGCTGCTTCTGGCTTCCTGGCTGTTGCGTCCCGCTGTGCCGGACGGGCCGGCCCTGGATGGCAGCCAGCCCCGCCCGCCGCTTGCCAGCGAGGATCTGCAATGGCGGGATTGCCAATTCCGCCTGCCCGCCGGCGTCACTGCCCGTTGCAGCGATTACGATACCGGTGTCCGGACAGAGGGCGGCGAGCCGATTCAGCTGCCCCTTGTCGAGTTGCGCCGGGACGGTGAGCCTCCCTACGCCCCTCTGACCATTCATCTGCCGGGCGGGCCCGGTGCCCCCGGCGGGACGGATGCGGACAGTGCCTGGCTGTGGGCAGCCTGGATGCAGGCCCATCGTTTTCCGGGGCGGCTATTGATTTTCGACCCCCGCGGCACCGGCAATGCCCGGCCCGGCACCGCCTGCCCGGACCGGGCCGCGCTGGTGAGCGATATCATGGCCCGGCCACTGACGCCTGAGGAGGAGGCGGTGGCCAGTCGCGAGATGCTGGCGGCGTGCCGGAACAGGCTGCAGGCCGACGGTCTGGATCCGGCCGACTTCGCCGCCCGTCACATGCTTGGTGATGTGCCCGGCATGC
This sequence comes from Natronospira elongata, assembly GCF_034931365.1. Classification (NCBI taxonomy): domain Bacteria; kingdom Pseudomonadati; phylum Pseudomonadota; class Gammaproteobacteria; order Natronospirales; family Natronospiraceae; genus Natronospira; species Natronospira elongata. Next base: position 157,349 of record NZ_JAYGII010000003.1, on the reverse strand, counting down.
TCGCGGCGGTCGGTGATCAGCAGGCTCGTCTGCTGGGCCTTTCCCATGGTTCGCGCATGGCGCTGGCCCTGTTGCGGCAACGGCCCGAGCGCTTCTCGGCTGCCGTACTGGATGGTGTCTTTCCCACCGACCGGGATCCCATCATTACATTGCCGACGGTTTATGCCGATGCCTGGGATCGTCTTTTGGATCGTTGCCAGGCAGAGCCGGATTGCCCCGGCCCGGCCTTGGCTGAGGCCCATGAACAGCTCCAGTCGCGACTTGACCGGGAACCCGAGCTGCTGTTGCTGGAGCTGAACGGACGCCCGCCACAGCCGCTCTGGCTCGACGGCAAGCGCTATGCCGATCTCGTCTTCGCGGCCCAGGTATTTGACGACAGCCTGGCAGCCCTGCCGGCGGCCATCGTGGCTGCTGCCGGCGACGATTTCAGGGATCTTGCCGGCCTGCTGAGCCAGGTCGTGGGGCCGGCCCTGGATCCGGACCGACGGGATGCAGTTTATTGGGCATCGATCTGCGAGGAATCGGCGGTTTCGGATCCGGCGCGCATGGATCAGGCAGTCCAGGCTCTTGGGCTTGAGGCGAGCTTTCCCGAGTCCATCTGGCGCCATCATCCCTGCGTCAATGGCTGGGATAGCGGTCAATTCGATGGCGAGGCCTTTCGCCAGCCTGTGCAGGCCGATCTGCCGGTGTTGCTGTTGGCCGGCGAGTTGGATCCTGTCACCCCCAAGGAGTGGGCGCGTCACCAGCAGTCACATCTGTCCCAGAGTCATTTGCTGCTTGCCGAGGGTCGGACTCATGGTCTGGTTTTCGATAACGATTGTATTGCCGATGCGGTCGTCGATTTTCTACGGGCACCAGGACGGGCGCGGCTGCCTGACCGTTGCGTGGGCCCGGAGCAGGTCTTCAGGAACCTCTAGCGCTTTCCTTCGTCAGCCCCTGAGTGGGTCCTTGCTATCAGGATCGACCGCTTCCCCGCACTGGAAATCCAGCCGCCTTGCCTCGGCTAGGCTGTCACGGATCAGCCCTTCGTAGTCGTCAAAGGCGTCCTTTTCCTCCCGGCTCAGGCGCCCATGTTCGGAGCGTGTCTTGGGTGACTGTTCAATCAGTGCGCAACAGTCCTTGTAGGGCTGGATGGCATTCTCAAAAGTGCCGATCCGTCGAGCGATATCGATTATCTCCTGCTTGTCCATACCTACCAGGGGGCGGAGGATGGGCAGGGTCACCGCCCGCGACTTGCTCACCATGTTCTCCAGCGTCTGGGAGGCCACCTGCCCCAGACTGTCGCCGTTGAGCAGAGCCAGTCCACCGGTCTCCTGGCAGAGGCTTTCCGCCACCCGAGCCATGAAGCGGCGAAACAGAATGACGCCATAGGGGCTGGGAGAGGCCAGCATGGCCAGATCGAAATGGGTATAGGGCACCAGATAGAGTCGAGAGCGGATGGTAAAACGACTCAGGTGACGGACCATGTCCACCACCTTGTTGCTGGCCGGGTCGTTCTGTTGTTGGTGGGTCGCGGTGAAATGGATGAAATCCTGGCTACAGCCGCGTTTGGCCATCATCCAGGCCGCGACCGGAGAGTCTATGCCTCCGCTCAGCATGGTCATCAGCCGACCACCGCTGCCTACCGGCAGCCCGCCCATCCCCGGCAGCCGCTCACAGAACAGGTAGCAGCCCTCGGGATAGATATTGAGCTGAAAATTGCGCTCCGGGCGGCGCAGGCTGACCTGATCCCAATCGGTCTCCTGGATGAGGCGTGCGCCCCACTCCTGTTCCAGGGCGTTGGAGCGGCCCGGGAAACGCTTGTCGGCCCGATTGACCGTGACCCGGAAGCGATCACCCGGGCGGTAACTCGCCCGGGCCATTTCCAGCAACCAGGATTCCAGTTGAGGGAGGTGCTCCGTGCTGGGGCGCGGGTCGCCCGGCAACCAGCGGCAGGGATGAATCCAGGCCAGGCCCGCTACCTCCTGCAGCGCCGTCAGCACCGCAGGCAACTGTTCCCGCCCCTGTTCAGGGACTTCCACGAACAGGCGCTTATGTCGCCAGCGGACCGTCCAGCCGGGGCCCGCGAACGCCAGACGAAGACGCAGATTGTCCTGCAGACGGCGCTTGAAGTCGTCCAGGTTGCGGCCCTTGAGGGCCAGTTCACCATAGGTCAGCAGAATTCGGTTTATCTTGTCCTGAAGAATGGCCACGACGTTGACGGATCCGGTTGCTTGGGTCGCCACGCAGCATGCGTGGAAAGCCGCCCATGATAACATTCCCTTCCACCCAAGCGCGCGAGCAGGCCGTGAGCGAAACCCCGTACCAGCATCCCGCCGGGTCGGTGGAAACCGAGCTGGAGATCAAGCGCAGCCGTTTCATCACCCGCCTCGGCCGGGCCGACAGTCGAGCAGCGGCGATGGCCTTTGTCGAGGATTGCCGCCGCCGCTATCCCGATGCCCGCCATGTCTGCTGGGCCTTTGTGGCCGGCAATCCCCTGGGCGGTGCGGAGATGGGCAGCCACGATGCGGGCGAGCCAGCCGGCACCGCCGGCCGTCCCATGTTGTCGGTGCTGGAACACAAGGGGCTGGGTGACACGGTAGTAGTGGTGATTCGGTATTTCGGTGGTATCAAGCTGGGCGCGGGAGGCCTGGTCAGAGCCTACGGGGCCGCAGTGCAACGGGCTTTGGACGCCACTGAACTGAGCTGGCGGGAGCCCAGCCGGGAGCTGCAGCTGGTCCTGGATTTCGAGCACGAAAGTCTGGTGCGCCGCCAGCTGCTGGCTCACGAGGCTCAGGCGCTTGAGGTGGACTACGGTGAGCGGGTGCACATCCGCGCCCAGTTACCCGCACGCTGCCTGTCAGCCCTGGATAATGAATTGACCCAGGCCAGCAGCGGCCGCATTGAAATCAAACTGGAGGACGAAAGCCGGCATGAATGAGACCCCCACAAGTGCGCCAGATTCTCTGCGACTGGCTTCCGGTGAGTACCGGCTGGTCGTAGCGCCAGCGCTGGCGGCAGCGGCGGAGACCGCTGCCGAGCGCGGTGATCCTCACCTTTTCAATGACATGGCCTCCATGCTGGCCCTGGTCTGGATGGTTGAAGGTCTGGTGGCGCGTTATCGGCACAGCGTGCCCCTCGATCAGCAAACCTCCGAGGACCGGGCCCTGGATGCGGCGCCCCTGGGGGCCTGTGCTCTGGTTTTTACGGAATCCGAGCTGGATGAGGCCAGTGTGGATGAGTGCCTGGGTGCCTTGCGCCGTGCAGCACAGATGCTGGAAGACGACGGTATCGCGAGGACAGGTGAGGAATACCTGGATCAAGCCTGGGAAGCCCTGCGCACCGAGGCCAATGAAGACGCAATTGCGCATTTGCGGGCTTGTGCGCGTCGTCTTGGCACTGCTGTCGATGAGTGGGAGGCATCCCGGGGCTAGACGCTGGCTCCCTGTGCTTAATTGGGATACACACCACACTCAATCCACTCGGTTTCTTCCCAGCGGCGTTTTTCGCAGCGGAAATCACCCCTTTCGCTCGACGGGCGGTGGAAGGGGTCACGAACGCCGGCGCCCATGGGCTCTGGCTCCAGTATCTCCAGGGCGCGCAACTGACGCCACTCCCGTTGATCCTGTAAGGATTGCCGGCAGCGGGTGTAGGCGGTAGAGGGGAATTCACGGCCTTGCTGGCGGCAGGTGGCATCATCCTGAATGGCCCGTTCGATTCTCGCCTGGCGATCCCTGGTTTGTCGATCTTGAATGAAGCCCGCGCAGGCGGTCGTGAAAGCCAGAAGGCAGGTCAAGCCAATCAGCGTGATGCCGCGTCGCTGTTCCATCTCCTACCTCCTGATTTGCCCAACGGGCCGTTTTTGGGCATGTTGTTTACCTGACGGCAGTCTACCGCATGGACCTGGTGGACCAATAGGGGATTTCCGAAACCGGTTTCCCTGCATGGTCACGGCAAAGGATGGGTTCTCGGGTTGGCAATAGGTGGGACCAGATGGAAGCCAAGAAGGTCACCGTAACTGACAGGGATGTTAATGCGCGGGTCCAATCGGAGATGGTCCGGCGCTTGTTCAGCTATTCCCTGCCGGTCCACGTGGTCAGCATTCCTGCGGCATTCCTGCTTGCGGCCCTGTTCCGGGAAGTGGTCGAGACCGGTGTGGCGATGGCGTGGGCTATCACCCTGTGTCTGGTGGAGTTCTGCCGTCTGGCCCTGGCCCTGGCCTTTTTTCATTATCGCGGCCATATCAACCGACCACGAACCTGGCTGATCGCCTTTGGCGTGGGCCTGGCAGTTGCCGCGCCGATCTGGGGGGTAGCCGGCGCCCTGTTTTTCCCGCTGGATGAGCCAGAGTTCCAGGTCATAATTGCCCTGTCCATGGTGGCTATCTCCGGTGTTGCATTGCCTCTTCTGGCTCCGGCTCTGTGGATGTTTCAGTTGGCCCTGGCATGTTTTCTCTTGCCTGTTTTCCTTCGATTGGTTTTTGTGGGCGAGCCCTTGAGCCAGATTACCGCCGGCCTGGTGGCATTGGCGGCGGTGGTTTTGGGGCTGGCGGCGCCGCGCATCAACAGAGATCAGGTTGAAGCGACTAGTGCGCGTTTTTCTTATGCATCGGTGGCCGAGTCCTTGCGTACCGAAGTGGAGGAGCGGCGACGGGTGGAGTCGGAGCTGCGGCGGCGTGAGACCACCAACCATCGCCGAAAACTCATTCTCATGGAATTGGCGCGTAACCCGGTTATTGCCGAGGGTGACCTGGAAGCCGCTATTGTCGGGGTGGCTCGCGGGGTGGCACGGGGACTGGCGGTGACAAGGGTCTCGGTCTGGGATCTGAATCTGGACCAGGAGCTGTTTCGGGCCAGAATGATTCTGGACGGGGACCAGGCCAGGCAGCAGCCTGATGAAAGCTTCGATATCCGAATCGATGCCGAAAGCCGACGGGAATTGGAGAAGACCAGGACACTAGTGCTCTCCGACGTCAACGCTGATCCGAGAGCCGCCCTGTATCGAGAAGACTATTTTCGACCCAATGGGGTCTATTCTGCCCTGGTGACCCCCTTCCGGCGTGGTGGCCGCATTCGCGGTTTTCTCATGGCCGAGTCCCGGATTCAACGCTTCTGGACGGAAGACGATGACAACTTCATCAGTTCCGCCGTTGACTTCATTTCCCTGGCACTTGCCGCTGCCGACCGACGACAGGCTCAGCATCGCCTGCGGGAAATGGCAACCCTGGATGGTCTGACCCGGCTGCCCAATCGAAATGCCTTCCACGAATTCTTCCAGCGGTCCCTGCAATCGGCAGCCAGGGAAGGGGAGAGGGTGGGACTGCTGTTTGTGGACCTGGATCGCTTCAAGGCCGTGAATGACTCTCTGGGGCACCATGCCGGCGATGTGGTGCTGCAGGAGATTGCCCAGCGTCTACTGGACAGTACCCGGGAGGGTGATTGGGTAGCCCGCCTGGCCGGTGATGAGTTCACGGTGATTGTCCACGGGGTGGAAAGCCTGGAGACCCTGCGTGGCATTGCCAACCGCATCCGCAAGGGCCTGGTGAGACCGGTCATGTTGGGCAATACCGAAGTGACCCTGACCTGCAGTATCGGTATCTCCCTCTTTCCCGATCATGCCGAGGAAGCCGAACGGCTGCTGCAGAATGCGGATGCGGCCATGTATGAAGCCAAGAAGCAGGGGCGAAACCGCTACGCCTTCTTCACTCCTGAGCTTCGGGAGCGAGCGGTGCGTCGCCTGTCAATGGACAATGAATTGCGGCGAGCCGTGGAGGAGCAGGATTTCGTACTCCATTATCAGCCTATCGTGCAATCGGAAACCGGCAGCCTCATGGGAGTTGAGGCCCTGGTTCGCTGGCAACGCCCTGATGGCACCATGGTGTCGCCGGGTGAATTCATTCCCTTGGCCGAGGAAACCGGTTTGATTGTGCCCATCGGGGAATGGGTGTTGGACCGGGCCTTGGCTCAGTTGGGTGAGTGGGATCAGCTTGAGGGTGAAGACCTCACCATGAGCGTCAATTTTTCCATGGTGCAATGTCGTCATGGTGGCCTGCCCGGCATGGTGGATCGCAGTCTGAGTCGCAATGGCATTGATGCAAACCGCCTGGTTGCGGAGGTGACCGAGAGTGATGTGCTGATTGGTCAACAACAGTATCAGGCAGTTTTTGATCGCCTGCGGGAGCATGGGGTGCGGGTGGCCATGGATGATTTCGGCACCGGTAGTTCTTCCCTGGGTCAGCTGAAACGCCTGCCGGTGGATATTCTCAAACTGGACCGCTCCTTCGTTCGGGACATTGCGAGCTCAAGTGAGGACGAGGCCATTACCGGTGCGGCCATCAGCATGGCCAGCGCCCTTGGTCTTAAGGTGATTGCCGAGGGTATCGAACAGTCGGTCCAACGAGACCTGTTGATCGAAGCGGGCTGTCGTCTGATGCAGGGCTTTTACTTTAGCCGCCCCTTAATGGCCGAGGATGTGGCTGATCTGATTCGAACGGGAGAGCGCTTGCCCCGGGATGATTCGTGAATCCCTGAATCAGCATTTCCTTGGGGTTTTTCCTGAATGTTTAACGATAAAAAAGGCCCCACCGCAAGGTGGGGCCTTTGTGCTTGCAGCATGGTGGCAATCAATTAGCCGGTGGCTTTGGCTGCCTCACCCTGGCGGGCCGAGCTGCCATGGGCCTCCGGTTCCCGCTCGGCCGGCAGCTCATCCACGGCAATCGCGGCGGCCATCGCCTTGGCGGCTTCGAGGATGATTGCGCCCTCCTGTTCGGAGATAACGTCCTCGGCCACGCCGCGCTTGACGGTATCTTCCAGATTGGCTGCCGACAGCCGCACGCCCAGGCCTTTCTGAAGACGGGCCTCCAGCGGTTCGGCGGTAATCATGCGATCCATGGCATATTCCACCCTGCCTACCGGGTCCTCGGGGTCCTTGCTGCTCCAGACGCCACGAGTCAGGCGGTCGCGTGCCGCGGAGGGGGTCAGCAGCAGGGAAGCCACCTCGTGACCGAGACGGTCACTGGGACGACGGAAACTGCGTCCGGTGGGCATGACTACCAGCTTCACCAGCCGACCCAGCAGCGGGGACGGGAAGTTGCGGAAGATCTCGTTCAGCCGGTCTTCGATGATGTACAGCGATTCCTGACAGGCCCAGTGGAGCATGGGCAGGTCCGAAGCAGGACGACCCTGGTCTTCGAACTGCTTGAGCATGCTCGAGCCCATGTAAAGGTGGCTGAGGACATCACCGAAGCGGGCGGAGAGTTTCTCCTTGCGCTTGAGTTCGCCGCCAAGCAACAGCAGCGTCACATCGGCGGAGAAGGCGAAGGCCGCACTCATGCGAGAGAACTGACGATAATAACGGCTGACCTCACCCGCTTCAGGCGTGCGGATGAACAGACCCCGGGTCAGGCCGGTGACGAAGGCACGAACCGCATTGCTGATGGTGAAGCCCACGTGGGAGAAGAGGGCGCGGTCAAACTTGCGCACCGCCTGCTCCTCATCTTCCATGCCCACACACTCCATCTCCTTGAGGAGATAGGGGTGGCAGCGGATGGCGCCCTGGCCAAAGATCATCAGGCTGCGGGTGAGGATATTGGCACCCTCCACCGTGATACTGATGGGAATGGACTGGTAGGTGCGGGCCAGGTAGTTGCCTGGGCCCATCATCACGCCCTTGCCACCGTGGATATCCATGGCGTCACCCACGACCTGGCGCATGCCCTCGGTGCAGTGGTACTTGAGAATGGCCGAGAGCACTGATGGTTTTTCACCCAGATCCAGGGCGCCGGCAGTCATGCGCCGCATGGCTTCCATGCGGTAGGTGTAGGCCCCGATACGGGCTAGACCTTCTTCAACACCCTCGAACTTGCCAATGGGGGTCTTGAACTGCTTGCGAACCCGGGCATAGGCGCCCGTCGCTCGGCTGGACAGCTTGCCGGCACCGGTGCCCAGGGCCGGGAGGGAGATGGCCCGGCCTACCGACAGGCAGTTCATGAGCATGCGCCAGCCCTCACCGATGTACTCCTGATCCCCGATCAGGTATTCCATAGGTATGAACACATCCTTGCCGCGGGTAGGTCCGTTCTGGAAGGAGGCATTGAGGGGGAAATGGCGGTCGCCAATCTCCACGCCCGGCGTGTCGGTGGGGATCAGGGCCAGGGTAATGCCCAGGCTCTTCTTGTCACCCAACAGTCCATCCGGGTCATAGGCCTTGAAGGCCACGCCCAGCAAGGTGGCCACCGGGGCCAGGGTGATATAGCGCTTATCCCAGTTGAGCCGGAAGCCCAGCACTTCCTTGCCGTTGTGCTCACCCTTGCAGACGATCCCGGTATCGGGGATGGCGCCCGCGTCGGAGCCGGCATGGGGGCCGGTCAGGGCGAAACAGGGGATTTCCTCGCCCTTGGCCAGCCGCGGCAGATAGTAGTCCTTCTGTTTGTCAGTACCGTAATGGAGCAAGAGCTCACCCGGCCCGAGGGAATTGGGCACCATCACGGTCACACCGGCGGAAGGACTGCGACTGGCAACCTTCATCACCACCGAGGAGTGGGCCAGGGCGGAGAAGCCGAGGCCACCGTATTCCTTGGGAATGATCATGCCGAAGAAACGGTTGTCGCGCAGGAAATCCCACACCGGTGCGGGCAGATCGTTGAGCTCATGAGTGATCTGCCAGTCATCGATCATCTTGCAAAGCTCTTCGGTGGGTCCGTCCACGAAGGCCTGTTCCTCGTCAGTCAGCTGCGGCGAGGGATAGCTCAGGAGCTTGTTCCAGTCCGGCTGGCCGGTAAACAGGTCAGCGTCCCACCAGGTGTTGCCCGCATCCAGGGCCACCCTCTCGGTCTGAGAAATAGGGGGCATGACCGAACGGAACCAGTTCAGCAGCCGGCTGCTGAACACTGCCCGCCGCAGGGACAGGACGTTCAGGGGAATGGCCACAGCCAGGAAAACAATGGTGGCCACCAGCGGCAGGCTGCCGGAGATAAGCCAGTTGGCCCCGATCAGGGCGGCGAAGGCGCCGGTCCATACGGGGAGGCTCGCCCGGATATAGGCCAGGGAAAGGGCCAGGGCGATGGTGACGAGAAACCAGACAAGGCCGGACATGGTCGTCCTCCTGTTCGAGATGTCGAAATGAAGCTGTTGAGTGCCCGGAAGGGCAAAATTCAAACGCTTGTTTCACGGGCCGCTCAGCATACCATATTGGGCGGCGAGCGAAATCTGATTTGGGTCAAGCTGTGCCGGAATATCTCGCTGCCCCAGCGGCTCAGGGATCCAGCCGCATGGACAGGTCGATGGCGCGAATGTGCTTGGTGAGCGCGCCGACGGAAATGAAATCCACCCCGGTATCAGCGACTCCGCGCAGCGCCTCCTCAGTGAGCCCTCCGGAGGCTTCCAGCTTGGCGCGCCCGGCGTTGATTTTCACTGCCTCGCGCAGGCCGGGGAGGTCAAAATTGTCCAGCATCAGGATGTCGGCACCCGCTGTCAGGGCCGCATCCAGCTCGCTCAGGTCTTCCACTTCCACTTCCACCGCGACCCCGGGGTGGTGTCGCCTGGCTTCCGCCACTGCCGCACCAATCCCGCCGCAGGCAGCGATGTGGTTCTCCTTGATCAGGATACCGTCGAACAGGCCCACACGGTGGTTATGGCCACCACCGCAGCGTACGGCATATTTTTGCGCGGTGCGCAGGCCGGGGAGGGTCTTGCGGGTATCCAGAATACGGGTGTTGCTGCCAGCCACCAGGGCGACATAGCGGGCGGTTTCGGTGGCGGTGGCGGACAGAGTCTGGAGGAAATTGAGGGCAGTCCGTTCAGCGGTCAACAGACTTCGTGCCGGGCCGTAGAGACGGGCAAAGCGGGTATCCGCCGCCAACTGCTGGCCTTCCCGGGCAAGCCATTCCACCCTGATCTGGGGATCAATGCGGGAAAACACGGCCTCGGCCCAGGGCGTGCCGCAGAGAACCGCCGCCTCGCGGGTGAGAATGTAGCCCTGGGCCTGGCGGTCAGCCGGAATCAGAGCGGCAGTGAGATCGCCGTCGCCCAGATCCTCCTCAATGGCGCGGTCAACCTGTTTGTCCAGATCCTTGGGTAAGGGCAGCACAGCGGTCTCCTGGGAGAAATCGGGCGCGGAATTATACCGCCGATGGGCGTTCAGTGTCGGGCGGGTTGCCGGATCACCAGGGTGCCGTCGCGCTGCTCCATTTCCAGCGGGCCGAGAAAGCTCATGCCCAGCAGGACTTCATCCAGGTCCATATGGGGGTTGATGGTAGCGCGCACATCGTCCTGGCGGATGCCGCCCAGGCTGACACTCTCGAGCTGGGTGAGGTAGCTGTTCACCCGACCGCCGGCAGTGCGGGTGGGGATGGCGGCGCCACGTTCCAGTCCCAGCTTCCGGGCCAGGTGTCCGGGGACGGAAATGCCGGTGGCACCGGTATCGATGAGAAAGCGGACCGGCTCGCCGTTGATGTGACCACTGGCCAGATAATGACCCTGGGGATTTCGGTCGAGACGAATCTCCAGGCTGCCATCCTGCAGGGCCTGGGCGCTGACGGCCTGGTTGGGGTGCTGGCGTTGGTCCAGAATCCGCTCAAAGGCCAGGGTAAGCACGCCCAGGGCCAGCAACAGGCCCACCAGGAGCATGATGAATTCGGGGCGGCCACGGCCGGTTTGCAAGCGGATTGGCTTCATGGGGCCAGTATAGGGTGCCCGGGTTGGTGCGACAAAGAAGATCTGGTGAAGGGGGGGGATTTTGGTCGTGTTGGTGGGTGGCTTAGGTTTTGTCGAGAGCCCTTCGATGACGGATAGCCAAAAAAACGGCCCGCCGAAGCGGGCCGTTGCGCTTGATGGTCGGGGGTGCTCCGTTCAGAGGGCGAGCACCGAGACGCCACCCCTGGCGGCGACCATGAACATGAGCATGGGAATGGACAGGACCACATTGGTGCGCGAGGCCATCTTGGCGATCTGCTTGGCCTTGGTCTTTTCCTCGTCACTGGCCTCGACAATACCCAGAACCTTCTTCTGGTTCGGCCAGATCAGTGCCCAGACATTGATCAGCATGATGGTCCCGAGCCAGACGCCGATGCCCATGGGCAGGCCGTAGGCGGCGTCGAACCCGCCAGCAAAGCCCAGGGTGAAGACATTGGCGAACTGCTGGATGATGGCGAGATAGATGGCGCCGGACACCCAGGTAGCGACGGCGGCCCAGCGGAACCAGAGCAGTGCCGTGGGGGCCACGAAGCGGTTGATGGGGGCTGCCTCACTGCCGGCCTGGGCCACCGCCGGAATCTGGACGAAGTTGAAATAGTAGAGCAGGCCAATCCAGACAATGCCGGCAATGACGTGAATCCAGCGCCAGAACTCGGCGTGATTGAAGTCAAACCAGCTACCGGTGGCGGTGAGGTTGACCACCACGCCCAGAATCACCGCGAGCACAAAGCCCAGGATCCAGACACCCTTGATGGAATTGAGTGGATTCATTCTTGTGTACCTCTCGTTGGTTTCGAGACTTGACAGATGGTGGATAATGGAAACGCGTTCCAGGAGAGCGCTGGAACGTACCCCCTAAACCCTAGGACAGAACCGGTGGATTACAAGGCCTGCCCGGATTGCGGGCGCGGCCGGCCGGTATTATCCCAATGAGCCACACTAAGGAGGCCCGAGTGAGTCACGAGTTGATGCAGCTGCCCTATGCCATGGATGCCCTGGAGCCCCATATCAGCCGGGAAACCCTGGAATATCACTACGGCAAGCACCACCAGACCTACGTCAATACCCTCAATGGCCTGGTGGAGGGCACGCCCGATGCCGAGCTGAGTCTGGAAGACTTGGTGAAAAAGGCCAGCGGCAAACTGTTCAACCAGGCCGCCCAGGTCTGGAACCACAACTTCTACTGGCAGTCTCTCAGCCCCAATGGCGGCGGTGAGCCGGACGGTGAGCTGAAAGCCGCCATCGAGAAGCGCTGGGGCTCGGTGGATGCCTTCCGCAAGGAGTTCACCGAACAGACCGTGGCCAATTTTGCCTCCGGTTGGGGCTGGCTGGTGAAGAAAGCCGATGGCAGCCTGGATATCGTGCAGACGGATGATGCTGAAACTCCGCTGAGCGATGACAGTCTCACGCCGCTGCTCACCTGCGATATCTGGGAGCATGCCTATTACATCGACTATCGCAACGCCCGCCCCAAGTACATGGAGGCGTTCTGGAAGCTGGTGAACTGGGAGTTCGCCGCGGCCAATCTGGCCAAATAATGTACAATGCGAGGCCCGCGCAGCCCGCGCGGGCCTTCATTTGAGTGACCGAGACATCAGCCATGAGCAAGGCAGTCGTACGCCAGTACCTCAAATCCCCGGCCGACCACGAGCCTGACCGGCAGTCGCCGCGCGCCATGCCGGCCAGTCCCGAACCGCCGGAATCCCCCTGTGTGGGTGTCTGCACAATGGATGACGAGGGCTATTGCATGGGCTGCTTTCGCTCACTGACGGAAATTGCTCAATGGAGTCAGTTGAGTCCCGAAGAGCAGTGGGAAGTGGTGCGCCAGTTGCCCGAGAGGGACCCTGCCGGCTAGACAATCCATGGCCTCATCCTTGGCCGTTTGTTTCCCGCCCCCCGGCCAAGTACCCTTGAGGTCCATTCATCGGATGGGGGGTCAGCTTGGATCCGGTTCGACTGTCCGTTTTCATCAATCGCATCAACAGCATTTGTGAGCAGATGGGCGCAGTGCTGCGCCGGGCCGCCTTTTCCCCGAATATCCGTGACCGGCTGGATTTTTCCTGTGCCCTTTTTGATGCCCGTGGTGAACTCTGCGCCCAGGCGGCCCATATTCCCGTCCATCTGGGCAGCATGGCCCATGCCATGCGAGATGTGGTGGATGTCCGCGACTGGGCGGCAGGTGACATCCTCGCCCTCAATGACCCCTATCTCGGCGGAACCCATCTGCCGGATGTAACCGTGATCATGCCGGTTTTCGAGGCGGGGCGGCTGCTCGGCTTTGTCGCCAACCGCGCCCACCACTCCGACATTGGTTCCAGCAGCCCCGGTTCCCTGCCGCTGTCCCGGGACCTGGATGACGAGGGCGTCATCATTCCGCCGACCTTGATTGGTCGCCATGGTGATCTGGATCAGACGGTGATGGCTACCCTGACAGGGCGAATGAACAACCCCGCCCTGGTGGCGGGCGATTTTGCTGCCCAGGTCGCCTCGGTTCGCGCCGGGGTCGAACAACTCCGATTGCTGGCGGCCGATCATCAGGGGGCGCAATGGGATCAGGCCCTTGCCGCCATAAACGATTATGCCGAACGCATGGCCAGGACCACCCTGTCTCGCATCCCTTCGGGTCGGTATTGTTTTACCGATTACATGGATGATGATGGCTTTGGTGCCGAGGATATTCCCATCCGGGTATGCCTGAAGGTGGAGCGGGGCGATGTGACGGTGGACTTTGATGGCACTGCCGATCAGGTGGCGGGAAACATCAACTGTCCTCTGTCGGTGACCGCGGCTGCGGTACTGTACGTCTTCCGTTGTCTGATGCCGGCGGAGATGCCGGCCTCGGCAGGCGCCTTTCGAGGTGTCAGCATCCAGGCGCCGGTCGGCAGCCTGGTCAATGCCCGTCCCCCCGCAGCAGTGGCGGCGGGCAATGTGGAAACCAGCAGCCGCGTGGTGGATACACTCATTGGCGCACTGGCTCAGGCCATACCGGATGAAATGCCCGCGGCCAGTCAGGGCAGCATGAACAACCTTGCCATGGGGTCGCTCAGCGGTCGGCGATGGGATTACTACGAGACCCTGGGCGGTGGCGGCGGGGCCCATCGGGCCGGGCCGGGCCTGGATGGGGTGCATACCCATATGACCAACACCCTCAATACCCCGGTGGAGGTAGTGGAAATGAACTGGCCACTGCGGGTTCTGCGCTATGCCTACCGGCCGGATTCCGGTGGGCGGGGCCGCCATCGGGGCGGTTGGGGCCTGGCCCGTGAGTATCAGTTTCTCGACAAGGCAGAGGTCAGCATCATCAGCGAACGTCGACGCCGTGGTCCCTGGGGCCTCGCCGGCGGGCGCGAGGGCCAGGCCGGGCGTAATCATCTCAATGGCCGGGCATTACCGGGCAAGGCGAGTTTTTCCGTCGTCGACGGTGATCGACTGTTGCTGGAGACACCGGGCGGGGGCGCTTGGGGGGACCCCGGTCCGGCATGATAAAATGCCCCATTAGATTCCCCGCAACCATTGGGACGCCGACCATGAATCCTTGGAAATCGCTGTTGCCTGCCATGCTCCTGGGAATGCTAATGGCCCTGTCCGCTTGCGCCATGATGGGCCCGGGAGAGGTGGATCCGGATGACGACCGCTCCATCCAGCGGGCCGTGCAGTCGGAAATCCGTAATGCCCCGGTCCGTGGCGCAGGGACCGTGCGAGTCGCGGTGGAAGAGGGTGTGGTCACCCTGACCGGTTCCGTGCCCGAGCCGCAAGCCATTGGCGATATTGTGATGCGTGTCGAGGGCGTGCCCGGTGTGCGCCGTGTCATCACCGATGTGGATTTTGACGGCAGTGACGAGCGCCGGGATATGGAGCCCGTCAACGGCGGCTGACGAAACGCCCAACCATTTTCATTCATGCAGGACTTGCCATTATGACTATTGAAGACAAGATCAAGGAACAGCTGGACAGCAACGACATCCTTCTCTACATGAAGGGAACGCCGGACTTTCCCCAGTGTGGGTTTTCCGCCCAGACCGCGCAGGTACTCAAGCAGGTCGGTGTGCCTTTTTCCTATTTCAACATCCTGGAGGATCAGGAACTTCGGGAGCGTCTGAAGGAGTATTCCAACTGGCCTACCTACCCTCAGCTCTACATCAAGGGTGAGCTGATCGGTGGTTGCGACATCATCATGGAGATGTTCCAGTCCGGCGAGCTAGAGAAGGAACTCAAGGCAGTCGCCAGCGACTAAGCCCTTGTGTAAAGGGCATTGAAAAAGGCCGCAGCCCGAGTGCTGCGGCCTTTTTTATTCCCTGTTGCCGATGGCTTCCTGATAGACGGGCTTGAGGCGATTGATGATGTCGCAGAATAGTTCCGCGGTCTGCTCCGCGTCATAGGCGGCCGAATGGGCGGCCTTGTCATCCCATCGTAGCCCCGCTGCCTTGGCTGCCCGGTGGAGTACGGTCTGGCCGAAGGCAGCGCCGCCCAGAGTGGCGGTATCGAAGCTTGAGAAGGGATGGAAGGGGTTCCGTTTGATGCCACAACGTTCCACTGCGGCATTGAGGAACTGGAGGTCGAACCAGCTGTTGTGGCCAACCAGTATTGCTCGGGTACAGCCAGTGTTGCGGACTTCCGCGCGGATCGGCTTGAAAAGCCGGCCCAGGGCGTCCGCTTCCTTCATTGACGGGCGCAGGGGATGATCCGGGTCGATGCCCGTGACTTCCAGTGCCGCCGCCTCGATGTTGGCGCCCTCGAAAGGCGCAACATGAAAACGATAGGTCTCACCGCGATAGAGCTCGCCGCGATCATCCATGTGCACCAGTACGGCAGCAATTTCCAGCAGGGCATCGGTGGCCGGGTTGAAACCACCTGTCTCCACATCCACCACTACCGGTAGAAAACTCCGGAAGCGGTCAACAATCCGGGGATCCTGGTTCTGGTAGTCCTTCTCGCAATCCTCTTTCATGCCTGCTCCAGCTCTGCGGTCCAGGCGACTGTTTCGCCGGCCCGAAATGGTACGACCACATCCGGCCCCATGGGCAGGTCAGCCGGGACTTGCCGAGGCTGCCGTGAAAGCCTGACCTTGCCCTGGTTTCGTGGCAGGCCATAGAAGTCAGCCCCGAAATGGCTGGCAAACCCTTCCAGTCTGTCCAGGCGTCCCACGGCCTCAAAGGCCTCTGCATAGAGCTCCAGGGCGGTGTGAGCCGAGTAAATGCCGGCGCAGCCGCAGGCCGATTCCTTGGCGCCACGGGGGTGGGGGGCGCTGTCCGTGCCGAGGAAGAATGAGGGTGAGCCGCTGGTGGCCGCTTCCAGTAGGGCATGACGGTCTTCCTCCCGCTTCAGGACGGGGAGGCAGAAATGGTGGGGGCGCAGGCCACCGCGAAACAGGGCGTTGCGATTTTCCAAAAGGTGCTGGGGAGTGATGGTGGCCGCCACCCGTGCCGGCGCCTGGTGCACGAAGTCCACTGCTTCCTGAGTGGTGATGTGTTCGAAGACCACCCGCAATGGAGCATGGTCCTCCACCACCTGCATGAGTACTTCGTCGATGAAGCGCTTCTCCCGGTCGAAGAAGTCCACTTCCGGCCGGGTTACCTCGCCATGAACCAGCAGGGGAATGTCATGTTCCGCCATGGCCTCCAGGGCGCCTCGGACATTGCGGATGTCGGTGACGCCCGAGGCCGAGTTGGTGGTGGCGCCCGCCGGATAGAGTTTGAAGGCGTGGATGTCATCATGCTCGGCGGCGGCCTTGATGGTGTCTTCGTCCGTATTGTCCGTCAGGTACAGGGTCATGAGCGGCCGAAAGTCACTACCTTCAGGGATCGCAGCCTGAATGCGGTCCCGGTAGGCTTCCGCCTCAGCGACGGTGGTCACCGGGGGGTTCAGATTGGGCATGATGATGGCGCGGGCAAAGATGCGGGCCGTCTCCGGGACCACGGCCTGCATGGCGGCCCCATCGCGCACATGCAAATGCCAGTCATCGGGGCGAGAGATTACGAAGGTGTCCATGAGCTTCCTGATTTGCATCGGATACGGCGGCCATTGTACCAGCCCCCGTTCCGACTACTTTTCTCCGATCAGGGAGTTGTCCAGGAAACTGAGCCATTCCACGCCGAAACGGACACCAAAACCGGTCACATCGCCGGGGACGTGGGCCAGGCCGCCCTCCCGTTTGCCGGCGGAGAGGTCTATATGTACCCAGCCGATATCCTCAGCGACGAAACGGCCAAGAAAGCGGGCCGCATAGAGGTGATCGGCCTCGGCCGGGGGGCGACACTGGATGACGTCGGCCACGGACGATTCCAGATCTTCGTCGTAATCCGCTTCCCAGGGCAGCGGCCAGACCCGCTCACCGCTACGCTCCCCGGCGCGAATCAGGGCTTCGACCCAGTCGCGGCGGTTGCTCATGGCACCGCTCATGCGTTGCCCGAGGGCGGCTACACAGCTGCCGGTGAGGGTGGCGTAATCCAGGATTGCCCTGGGTTGCTGGCGACTGGCCAGGGCCAATGTATCGGCCAGCACCATGCGGCCCTCGGCATCGGTGTTGACGATCTCGATGGTGGTCCCGTCAAGGGCGGTGACCACGTCATTCGGTCGCGTGGCACGGGACCCAATGTGGTTTTCCGCCAGGGCGAGCCAGCAGTCCACGGCATGGGGGAATTTCAGGCGGCTAAGGGCAAGCAGGGTGCCCAGCGCTACCGCACTGCCCTGCATGTCACCATGCATGCCGTACATGCCGCTGGCATTTTTCAGGTTTGTGCCGCCGGTATCGAAACAGATTCCCTTGCCCACCAGGGCCAGAGGTGCGCTGGTCCCGCCAGCCGGGCGGTAGCTGAGGCGGAGGATGCCGGCGTCCCGGTTTGGACTGGCGGCGGTGACCGAGAGAAAGGCACCGGCGCCCAAACGGTCCAGCTCCTGCTCATCGTAAAAGTGGCTGTCCCAACCTTCCTGGCGCGCCAGGCTTTCGGCCAGTTCCCGATATTGACCGGGAGAGAGGTGATTGCCCGGTAGCTGGGTCAGCCATCGGGCCAGCTGATTGCCTTCCGCCGTGGCCTCTGCCCGACTGATGTCGGGCGCCCGGTGGGGACCAAACAGGTCAAGGCTCTCCACGCTAAGCGCTTCCAGGGTAGTGCGGCCGCTGCGGGGCGGCTGGTAGAGGGCAGCGTAGAGGCCCGCAATGATGGCTTCGGTCATCCTCTCGCCCTGGTGGATGTCGGCGGCAAGATCAATCACCGCCAGTTTCCGGGGCCGGTCCGAGAGCAGCAATTCCAGGGTCTTGCGGGCCAATGACAGGGCCTGGAAGGCATTCAGCCCCTTGTCCACGCGCAGCCGGGCGATGCGGCAGCCGCCGCGGCTGCCAACGGCGGGATTGCTGCTCTCTGGATGCTGTTGGAAACAGTCCGCCTCTATCCCGCCGAGCCAGGCGGGTTGCCGCGTTTGAATGCCGGCCGTCTCCTCCGCCCCGTCAATGATCAGGATCATGGCATCGAATTGCTGCTCCGGGCTTTCATCCGGGAGCCTTGTGTCCTGTTTTATCTGGATTTTCGGCAAATCGGGCAGTTTCAGGGGCATGGTGTTGTCCTTGACCTTGGCAGTGCAAAAAACGATCATACTCGCTGTTTGAACGGTGGGTGGCGGCGGTCAGCCCAATGTGTCGCGTGGCCGTCGATGCGCCCGACCTTCCTCGGCCCGGGGCATGTCGGCGCCGCAATCCACGCCCGCCCCACCGGGCCCAGCCTTCCTTCGCGTCTTCGTCACGCTGTTCAAACGGCTTCGGCGAAGGCTGCAACCCGGCATCCTACGACAGATGCCGGAAAGATGAATAAAAATTCCTGCTGATTAAGGATTCAACATGGCGGACAACGAACGCTTCAAAGATGTGGACCCGGACGAGACCCGGGAGTGGATCGAGTCCCTGGAATCCGCCCTGGCCGTGCACGGCCCGGAGCGTGCCCACTTCCTCCTGGAACAACTGATCGATCACGCCCGGCGCTCTGGTGCCTATTTGCCCTATCGGCCCAACACGGCCTATCTCAATACCATTTCAACCGCTCGCGAACCGGGTTATCCAGGCGACCGGGAGCTGGAGAAGCGTATCGAGGCCATGATCCGCTGGAATGCCATGGCCATGGTCGTGCACGCCAACCGCAAGGGCACCGAACTGGGCGGTCATATTGCCAGTTACGCCTCCTCGGCCATTCTCTATGAAGTCGGTTTCAATCACTTCTGGCGCGCCCCCAGCGATGACCATCCTGGTGACAAGGTCTATATCCAGGGCCATTCCTCTCCCGGTATCTATGCTCGGAGCTACCTGGAAGGCCGCCTGAGTGAGGAGCAGTTGCTGCATTTCCGAGAAGATGTGGATGGCAAGGGGATTACGTCCTACCCCCATCCCTGGTTGATGCCCGATTACTGGCAATTCCCCACCGTTTCGATGGGGCTGGGCCCCATCATGGGCATCTATCATGCCCGCTATATGCGCTACCTGGAGCATCGCGGTCTGATCGATCCCAAGGACGCCAAGGTCTGGTGTTTCCTGGGTGATGGGGAGATGGACGAGCCGGAATCCCTGGGTGCCATCAGCCTGGCTGCCCGGGAAGGCCTGGATAACCTGATCTTCGTGGTCAACTGCAACCTGCAGCGCCTGGATGGCCCGGTGCGGGGCAACGGCAAGATCATCCAGGAGCTGGAAGCCGATTTCCTCGGCTCCGGCTGGAATGTGATCAAGTTGATCTGGGGTAACCGTTGGGATCCGCTGCTGGAAAAGGACACCAAGGGTCTGCTGCGTCGTCGCATGGAAGAAGCCGTGGATGGCGAGTACCAGAACTTCAAGGCCAAGGGCGGCGCCTACACGCGGGAATATTTCTTCGGCAAGTATCCCGAGCTCAAGGAAATGGTCGCCAACATGTCCGACGAGGAGATCTGGCGCCTCAACCGAGGTGGCCATGATGCCCGCAAGGTCTACGCGGCCTACCACCATGCGGTGAATCACAAGGGGCAGCCCACCGTCATTCTGGCAAAGACCGTCAAGGGCTTCGGCATGGGCAAGGCTGCCGAGGCGAAGAACATTGCTCACCAGCAGAAGAAGCTGGGCGAGGAAGACCTCAAGTACTATCGGGATCGGCTCAACCTGCCCATATCGGATGAGAAGATCAATGACGTGCCGATCTATCGTCCCAAGGAAGACAGTCCCGAAATCAAGTACATGAAGTCCCGGCGCGAGAAGCTGGGTGGGTACCTGCCGGCCCGGGAAGATAAATCACCGAAGCTGGAAATCCCGGCCATTGATATCTTCAAGCAGCACCTCAATGGCACGGATCGGGAAATCTCCACCACCATGGCCTTTGTGCGGATGCTGACCGCGCTCACCAAGGACAAGCAGATCGGTAAGTACATTGTGCCGATCATTCCGGATGAGGCCCGCACCTTCGGCATGGACGGGCTGTTCCGTCAGTTGGGGATCTACAGTTCCGTGGGCCAGCTCTACAAGCCCCAGGATGCCGACCAGCTGATGTTCTACAAGGAAGACAAGAAAGGTCAGATTCTGCAAGAAGGCATTACCGAGGCGGGTGCCATGTCCTCATGGGTGGCGGCGGCCACGGCCCCGGCCAACTGGGGTGTGCCCACCATTCCCTTCTACAGCTACTACTCCATGTTCGGCTTCCAGCGCATCGGTGATTTCGCCTGGGCCGCCGGTGACATGCAGGCCCGCGGCTTCCTCATGGGCGGCACCGCCGGTCGAACCACCCTGAATGGGGAAGGGTTGCAGCACCAGGATGGCCACAGCCATATCCTGAGTTCCACTATCCCCAATTGTGTGGCCTATGATCCGGCTTTTGCCTACGAAATGGCGGTCGTGGTGCACGATGGCCTCAAGCGCATGTACGAAGACAAGGAAAATGTCTTCTACTACATCACCATGATGAACGAGAACTACACCCACCCGGCCATGCCGGAAGGCGCCGAAGAGGGCATCCGCAAGGGCTTGTATCTCTTCCGTCAGGGTGACAAGCGCAAGAAAAAGCGGGTGCAGCTGCTAGGTTCCGGCACCATCTTCCGCGAAGTCATTGCGGCGGCCGAGTTGCTGGAGAAGGACTTTGGCGTCAGCGCCGACATCTGGAGCGCCACCAGCTTCACCGAGCTGCGTCGGGACGGCATGGATGTGGATCGCTGGAATCGCCTGCATCCGGATGCCAAAAAGCCGCGCCGTAGCTGGGTGGAAAAACAGATGGAAGGCTTCGATGGCCCGGCCGTGGCGGCCACGGATTACATTCGCGCCTTCCCGGATCAGATTCGCCCCTGGATGGATCGCCATTATCTGACCCTGGGCACCGATGGCTACGGCCGCAGCGACAGCCGCGACAATCTGCGTCGTTTCTTCGAAGTGAACCGCTATCACATCGCCGTGACCGCATTGAAGGCGCTGGCCGATGAGGGCGGGTTCGACAAGAAGAAAGTGGCCGAAGCCATCAAGAAATACGGCATCGATCCGGATGCGCCGAATCCCGTCACCGTGTGACGGAGAGCTCCGAGCCACGAGTAACGAGCTTCGAGCAGCCGGCTCGTCGATCGTTGCTAGTGGCTCGTAGCCCGGTACTCGAAGCCAGTACAAGAGAAACCTGAACAAAACCTGAAGAAGGCAACCCCATGGCGGACAAAATCCAAGTCAAGGTCCCGGATATCGGTGATTTCGATGAAGTGGAAGTCATTGATGTGCTGGTGGCAGAGGGGGACAGCGTCGAGGCTGAGGATGGCCTGATTACCCTGGAAACGGACAAGGCAGCGATGGATGTGCCGGCGCCCCAGGCGGGCAAGGTGCTTAGCCTCAAGGTGGCCAGTGGAGACAAGGTCTCTGAGGGCACGGTAATTGCCGAGCTTGAGGCAGTGGAAGGTTCAGAATCGGCTCAGGACAAGGGTTCTGATGAGCCATCTGGATCCGATGATTCTGATACCGATGAGGATCAGTCCCAGCCTGCCAGCGATGCGACGGAAGAGGCGACGCCGGCCGGCGAAAAGCAGGAAGTGGAGGTCACGGTCCCTGATATCGGTGACTTCGATGAAGTGGAATTGATTGATGTTCTGGTGGCTGAAGGGGACGAAGTCGAAGAAGAGCAGGGCATCGTTACCCTGGAAACGGACAAGGCGGCCATGGATGTGCCTGCGCCCCATGCCGGCACTATCAAGTCATTGAAGGTCAAGGCCGGAGACAAAGTGTCTCAGGGCAGTGTGGTTGCCGTGATGGAAGCGGTGGTGGGTGGTGTTGAGCCTGAACATTCCGCCTCCGAAAGTGAGCCGAAAAAGGCAGACAAGCCTGAATCTCCGAAGCCCGGTCAAGACAAGAAAAGCGAGCCCACCGGTGATGCAGGCGGTGGTACGGATAAGGGGCTGGATAGAGGCTCCCTCCAGGCCATTGACGAATCTGGCTTCGCCAAGGCCCATGCCAGCCCCTCGGTACGCAAGTTCGCCCGGGAACTGGGTGCGGATCTGGTCAAGATTCACGGCTCCGGCTATAAGGGCCGGATCACCCATGATGATGTGAAAAAGTGGGTCAAATCTCAGCTTCGTGGTGCCGGTGGCGGTGCTGGTTTGCCCCAGGTGCCGGATATTGATCATTCCAAGTTTGGTGATGTGGAGCGGGTGCCGCTGGGCCGAATCAAGAAGATCTCCGGTCCCCGTCTCCAGGCCAGCTGGGTCAATGCGCCTCATGTGACGCAGCATGATGAGGCTGACATCACCAAGATGGATGCGGTACGCAAGGCCCTGAAGTCTGACGCCGAAGCCATGGGCACCAAGATGACGCCCCTGGCCTTCATCATGAAAGCCTGTGTGCATGCCTTGCGGGAATTCCCGGATTTCAACAGCTCCCTGGATCCGGATGGCGAGCACCTGGTGATGAAGAAATACTTCCACCTGGGTTTTGCCGCCGACACGCCCAACGGTCTGGTGGTGCCCGTCATTCGCGACGTGGATGATAAGTCCGTCTTTGATGTGGCCCGTGAACTGGGCGAGCTGGCCGAGAAGGCCCGCAATGGCAAGCTTCAGCAGAAGCATATGCAAGGCGCCTGTTTCACGGTCTCCAGTCTGGGCGGTATCGGTGGCACGGCCTTCACCCCCATTGTCAACGCCCCGGAGGTGGCTATCCTCGGCGTCTCCAAGGCCGAGATGAAGCCGGTATGGAACGGCCAGGATTTCGAGCCAAGGCTCACGCTGCCTCTGTCCCTGTCCTATGACCACCGAGTCATCGACGGCGCCGCCGCCGCCCGCTTCACCCGCTACCTGGCGGATGTGCTGGGCGAATGCAGGAATCTCGTTATGTGAGCAGCGAGCACGAGCAACGAGCCAAGAGCAATCGGCTCGCCGCTCGCTGCTCGTAGCTCGCCGCCCGGCGATCGAAGTCCGTACAACAGAAACTTGAAGAGAACCCGAAGAAGGCAAACTCATGGCGGATAACATCCAAGTCAAAGTCCCAGACATCGGCGATTTCGATGAAGTGGAAGTCATTGATGTGCTGGTGGCGGAAGGCGACAGCGTGGAGGCGGAAGACGGGCTGATTACGCTGGAGACGGACAAGGCGGCCATGGATGTTCCTGCGCCTCAGGCGGGCCGGATCATCAGCCTGAAGGTGAGTACCGGCGACAAGGTTGCCGAGGGCTCGGTGATTGCCGAGCTGGAAGCCGAGGAAGAAGACACCAAGAGAGATGCCGGAACGGCTGCCCAGGAGAAAGCGGAAAGCCGGGCGTCCGGGTCCGAGAAAAAATCTGAAAAGGCCGAGAAACCGGCGCCGGCAACCGCCCAATATTCCGGCGATGCCGACAAGCATTGCGATCTACTGGTGATCGGCTCCGGGCCAGGCGGCTATACCGCCGCCTTCCGTGCAGCCGATCTGGGTCTGAAAGTCATTCTGGTTGAGCGTTATGAGTCCATTGGCGGTGTCTGTCTTAATGTGGGCTGTATTCCCTCCAAGGCCTTGTTGCACGCGGGCAAGGTCATCGACGAAGCGGGCGCCATGGCCAATCATGGGGTGGATTTCGGCAAGCCGAAGATTGACCGGGACAAGCTACGGGAATGGAAGAACCAGGTAATTGGAAAGCTCACGGGCGGTCTGGCGGGGCTTGCGAAAAAGCGTAATGTGGAAACGGTCACCGGCCTGGGTCGTTTTGCCGATGATCGCCACCTCGTGGTGGATAAGGACGGAAAGGAAACTGTCATTCATTTCGACAAGGCCATCATTGCCGTTGGATCTCAGCCGGTGAAGTTGCCCTTCATCCCGCACGATGATCCGCGAGTCATGGATTCCACCGATGCCCTGGAGCTGGAAGAGCTGCCCAAGAAGATGCTGGTGGTGGGCGGCGGCATCATTGGTCTTGAAATGGCCAATGTCTATTCTGCTCTGGGGGTGGTGATCGATGTGGTCGAGCTCACTGACCAGCTTATGCCGGGGGCCGACAAGGACATCGTCAAGCCCTATGAAAAGTATGTCTCCAAGCGCTACGCGCGCATCATGACCGGCACCAAGGCCAGCAAGTTCGAAGCTCACAAGAAGGGCATCAAGGTGACCTTTGAAGGCAAGGACGTTCCCGGGCCTACCTATTACGGGCGGGTTCTGGTAGCTGTGGGCCGTGCTCCCAATGGCGGCAAGATCGATGCCGAGAAGGCCGGTGTGCAGGTGGATGATCGTGGCTTCATTGCCGTGGATCGTCAGATGCGAACCAATGTGGACCACATCTTTGCCATCGGCGATGTGGTAGGACAGCCCATGCTGGCCCACAAGGCCACCCATGAGGGCAAGGTGGCGGCCGAAGTGGCGGCGGGGGAAAAATCCTATTTTGACGCTCGCGTCATCCCCTCTGTCGCCTATACCGATCCGGAAGTGGCCTGGGTTGGCCTGACGGAACAGCAGGCGAAGTCGGAGGGGATCGATTACGAAGTCGGCAGTTTTCCCTGGGCCGCCAGCGGCCGAGCGCTGTCATTGGGGCGCGATGAGGGGCTGACCAAGCTCTTGTTTGATCCCAGGACGGACAAGATCTTGGGGGGTGCCGCAGTGGGCCCCAACGCGGGCGAGTTGGTAGCAGAGATGGCGCTGGCCATAGAGATGGGGGCGGATGCCGCCGACATCGGACTCACCGTTCATCCTCACCCAACCCTGAGTGAAACCGTGGCATTCAGCGCCGAGGCCTTCGAGGGCAATCTGACCGATCTGTACGTGCCAAAGCGGAAAGCCAAGCGCGAATGAATTAATCAGAGGTTCCCTAAGACACGCTCCGCCCCTGAGTCAGGCAGCCAGAAGTCGATGCGTGATGTGGGCCAGCAGCTCTCCCTGTTTCGGGTGTGCGGGGAGTGGCCGTTCAATTCGATGGCGGCAGCCTGGCATGGACAGATCGGTCAATGCCATGCTCTCCGGCGCCTGGCCTGCAGCCTTTTCGTGGATGACCACGGTTGGGCGGAGTCGGGTCTGCGGCTGGCTCATGATTACCACGGCCTTGTCCCCGCTGGTTAGCAATACCTGGGTGCCTGGTGGGTAAACGCCCAGAGCACGACGCAGGCCTTCCATGCATTCCCGGCCCCAGCGATCGGCTTGAATACGGTTAAGCCGTACCGCCGCTTCATGACCCGATAGGGCAGGTCTGCGGGGCCAGTCAGCGGTCATCGCATCGTAAGCATTGGCCAGACCAAGTATGCGGGTCTCCAGTGACAGCTCACGGGTGCCGCGGAGCTGTCTGGGAAAGCCGTCGCCATTCAGGTGTTCCTGGTGGCGGTGGACCATCTCAATGACCATTTCGGACAGTCCGCAGCGTTTGAGTCGTTCAGCGCCCCTTACCGGCATGGCGTGAATCTGTTCCCAATCGTCCATCCGCAATTGCAATGGCTCAAAGACGATTCGGTCGGGCAGGCCGAGTTTGCCCACGTCATGCAGAAGCGCCGCCATGCCCAGGGCTGTACGGTTTTCCATGGACAGGTTCAATTGCTCGGCCATGAGCAGCGACAGGGTGCAGACGTTGAGCGAGTGCGATATCAGCCGTTGGTCCGGCTCATACAGGGCATTCAGCCACAGCATGGCATCCGGATGATTGATCAGTTCCCGGTTGAGGTTGTTGAGGCTTTCACCCAGCGTCTCCACCGAGGCGGCCGTGTCCTCACTGAGTTGCTCAAAGACGGGTCGCAGGATGGCTTTGGCCTGTTGTCTTCGTTGTTGGCAGCGGCTCAAGCCGGCACCGAAGCCCGGGGGTTGTTGTGAGGTGGTCGATACTGGCTTGCTGGCTGCGGGAATGGGCACCCGGCTGCGGGCCGCGTCCACCCAGACATAGCGGCAATAATCTCTAAGGATGCCAAGTTCCTGCTCGTCGCGGAGTTCGAAACCCTGAAACAGGAAGGGGGTTTCCGTCCACGGCCGGTCAAGCTGGCTTATGTATAATCCAGGGACCAGATCGTGAACGGCCACCCGGACTTGTCCCGCGCTCGGCATGAGAGTCCCCTCGCCAATTTTATCCTCCCGGAATGGGTTGGCGGGCCCAATTCTACCCGGAATGCTGCTTGAATACTCTTACTTGAGACTAGCAGGCTGCTCGGGTATTGCCGTCGTCGAGTGACGGGCGGGCCAGATTGGCGACGGACGGGGGGATTCCGGTGCCGGGCGGTGACTTCCGGTAGAATAAGACGCCCATTTTTCAGGAATTCTGAGAGATCCATGAAGCAGCAGCAGGCCGCCTCCGGCAGGGGAACCGTCAGCCATTCCAGTGAGTGCGACATGCCGACCGCCCATGGTTGTTTTCGTATGCATGTCTTTGCCGAAGCGGGGAGTGGCCGTGAGCATGTGGCCTTGGTAATGGGGGATCTGGGCGGCGAGCCGGCACCGCTCTGCCGGGTTCATTCGGAGTGCCTGACCGGTGAGGTGTTGGGCAGCCTGCGCTGTGATTGCGGCAGCCAGCTTGATGATGCCCTGGCCCGCATCGCCGCCCTGGGCCGCGGGATTCTGATTTATCTTCGCCAGGAGGGGCGTGGCATCGGCCTGACCGAGAAAATCCGGGCCTATGCCCTCCAGGACCAGGGTCTGGACACGGTGGAAGCGAACGAGCGCCTCGGTTTTGATGCCGATCTGCGCAATTATCGTCCCGCCGTTGATATTCTGGCCTGGTTTGGGCTTCCGCAGGTCCGGTTGATGACCAATAATCCGAGCAAACTCTCGGCGCTTCGTGCGGAGGGCGTGGAGGTGGTGAACCGTGAGCCCATCATTGCCGATCCCACTGCTCATAACGAAGCCTACCTGCGCACCAAGCGAGACCGCATGGGCCACCTGTTTGACCCCCTGGACGGCGGCGAAGACTGAGGTCATAATGGTTCAAACATTCGTTTGAATCAGGAGGCAGTATGACCGGGCTTCGCCAGTCACCGGAGGAACTGGCCAATGTGGCAACCCATGGCCTGGGCGTATTGGTAAGCCTGGTGGCCGGCACGGTGCTGATTACCCTGGCCGCGATTTACACAGGGCCGCTGGAAGTGGTGACTGCGTCGGTTTTCGTCACTGCCCTGGTCCTGCTGTATCTGGCTTCCACTCTCTATCATGCCGCCAGCCGTCCGGCACTGCGTCGCCGCCTCAAGGTTTTGGATCACTGCGCCATCTTCCTTCTGATCGCCGGTACCTATACGCCGTTCACCCTGGTGGGGCTGAACGGCGGCTGGGGGTGGAGTCTATTCGCTGTTATCTGGGGGTTGGCGGCGTTCGGCATCGTGCTCAAACTGTTTTTCACCGGACGCTACCGACTGTTATCCACGGCCACCTACGTCACCATGGGCTGGCTGGCAATGGTGGCTTTCGTGCCCATGACCCGGGAACTGCCGCCGGCGGCGCTCAGCTGGCTGATCATAGGTGGCGTCACCTACACCGCCGGCACGGTTTTCTATCACAATGAAAGAGTGCCTTACTCCCACGCCATTTGGCACCTTTTCGTTCTGGGCGGGAGTATCTGCCATTTCACTGCTGTCAGTTTCCAGCTGTTTGGGTAGGCTTACGGAAGGGCAGTGATTGAGCGCCTAGTAGATGTTGGGAGAGCGCCGCTCCAGCAATAGGGTGTCTCGCCAGATGCCGTTCATGCGGGCGATATTCTCCCGTCGGCCTACGAGCCGAAAATCCCGGGATTGAAACAGGCCAAGACTTGCCTGATTTTCCGGGAACACGATTGCCTGCAGGGTCCAAAGAGACCTGGCTTCGGCATAGTCGATAAGGGCATCCAGCAAGCGTTGGCCCAGGCCTTGGCCACGGCAGCTTTCCGCGACATACAACTGCACTTCCGCCACCCCCTGATAGCACCGTCGTTGGCTGGTTGGGGCCAGTGCAGCCCAGGCAGTCACACCCTTTGTGCTCTCATGAACCAGGATCGAATCCGGATGCTTGTAGGATCGCCACTCGGACCAGTCCCTGGGAATACTGTTTTCCGTTTCGAAGCTGGCCTGGCCGGTCGCTACACCTTGCAGGAAAATGGACCGCATAAGCGGCCAATCGCTTTCCTTCGCCGCTCGTATCCCCCCTGCTGAATTTCTATCCCGCGCATTCATGAGGCTGCAGCCCGTGGGGTCAGTTGTTCCAGGGCCTCCTGCGGGCTGTGAGCGACCACCAGCATGTCGCGATGCTCGGGGTCCATGAACCCTTGTCGGCAGGCATGGTCCATCCAGCTGCGGATCCCGGTGAAATCCTCGAAGGGGTCGAGCAGGATAATGGGCTCATCAATCAAGCCCAACTGGCGCCAGGTGAGCACCTCGAACAGCTCATCCAGCGTACCGAGGCCGCCGGCTAGGGCAATGAATGCGTCTGATAGCTCGATCATCCGTTGCTTGCGGCTGAGCATGTCAGACACAACTTCCAGTCGCGTGATGTTGCGGTGGCCAACTTCGCGACTCTCCAGAGACTCGGGGATGACGCCGAGCACTTTGCCCCCGGCTGCCATTGCGGCGTCGGCCATGACGCCCATCAGGCCCACACGACCGCCACCATAAACCAGGCCATGGCCTTGCTCTGCCAGCGCCGCGCCCAGATTGTGAGCGAGGCGGGTGTAGTCAGGATTCCGGCCATGCCGCGATCCGCAGAAGACGCAAACATTGCTCAATTGCTGCACTCCATCGGCTTTTTACACTGATCCGCAGTGTAACCGACTGCAGGCCGTTGGAAGAATTCAGCCTTGGCCAGCACCGAGTTGCCGGCATGAAAAGTCTGCGCCCTTGTACGCAGCGGGTCTTGGGCAATATGACCATTTTCCATGCCTGTTTCCGACGAATGGCCAGCTGAATTGGATGGCCGTTGGGTCAACGGGCTGTTGTCTCAGGTCTTCTTGCTGATAGACTTTTTAGGGCGTCCCAAGGGACGGTTGGGGAAGCCGGCGGCATCATAGCGCTCGGGCCAGATCTGCTGTGGCTTGAGTCCGATAGCCTCGGCAATTGCTCTTTCCATGCGTGGGTAAGGTTTTCGCAAGGCCAGGATCGCTGCATCACGGCTTACGCCATGCCGCCGGGCCACGTCGGCAAGCGAGGAGCCGCGCAAACGAAGCTGGTATTTGATCCATTCCCGTCGCTGCCGCGGCTCGCTGGGGATATCTGGGGCGTGGCTTTTGGTCATTGGCGGTTACGTAGCAGAGTACTGCTCCAGTAGAGCGCAACATCTTGCCAAGACTGGGCGGCAATTACCAGTTTCGACAGTGAAAGATGAGGAATGTCCCATTCGGCCATCCGCCGGGCGGGCAAATAAGCAGGGCAGCTCGGAGTCAATGGATATGCTCAAACAACGATTAAGGCGATGTGCGGAATTGGCGGGTAATGGTGCCTGCCTGGCCCGCGAGACGGGGATTCCCCGGCGTACTCTGGAGACCTACCTGTCCGGTAATGCCGAGCCCAAGGCATCCCGCCTGGCCAGTATTGCCCGCGCCGCCGGGGTGTCTGCGCATTGGTTGTTGACTGGTGAAGGCCCGGAACGGGAAGGGGATCTTGGGCCGGCGGTGGATTTTGTCGCCCTGGAGCAACCTGCCGTGGCTGATCCGGCGGAGTCCAATCAGGATCTCCAGGGCGGACGGAGCGAGCCGCTATGGATTGCATTTCAGCCGGATTGGCTGCGTGAGCGTGGCTGGAACGAGAAGCACTTGCGCTTGCTTGAGAGCCGTAGCGACTGCATGACCCCGACCGTGCAGGATGGGGCACTCCTGTTGGTGGATGCTTCTCACGATGAGTTGAGTGAAGACGGTCTCTACGTACTCGAGGTGGATGGCGCCCTGCTTGTCAGGCGCATCCAGCTTGATGTTGAGGGTGGTGTCCTCGCCACCAATGACAATCCCGCCTACCGGGAACAGTATTTGCGCCAGGAACGCAAATCGGACCTGTCCGTTTTCGGCAAAGTTGTCTGGGTGGGTAATCCCCTCGACTGAGCCTTCCCGTCCCCCTTTGTAATCCAGGCACCCCCTTGCTTCGGTCATTCGCTGCCGGTATACGCCCGTGGTTGACGATGATCGATCCATAATAAGTTAAAAAGTGATATAAAATCGATACAGAAAATTCCCAGGCAGCGTAACGCTTTGTCAAAAAAGCCTTAAATGTTGTTGACTTCATGTACAAAGCATGTACATTTGGGGCGTGGGCACGTGGGTGTCTACGCACGCCAAACGAACATGGGTACCAACGTGGGGCGGCTGCGCTTCGCTTCCAGGAGGTCAAATCATGAAGAAACGGCAGTTTTTGCTTAGTTTGTTGCTGGCTGCGTTTTTTGCGCTTGCCGGCTGCTTCAGCTCCAGCAGTTCCAGCGATGATGACGACGATGCTGGCAATGGTAATGGCGATGCCGGTGAGGTTGCCGAGCTTCGCGCCTACCACGCCTCGCCCGATGCGGGGCCGGTGGACATCTACGTAGGTGGTGAGCTGGTGCTGGAAGAGGTTGGCTTTCCCCTGGCGAGCCCTTACCTGGAGGTGCCGGCCGATGAGCTCACCGTTCAGGTGGTCCCTGCGGGCGGCGAGCTGGAAGATGCTGTTATCGATCAGGCAGTGACACCCTCGGCTGACGGTCGATACAGCTTTATCGTCTGGGGTTCGGTTGAAGCCGGCAATCTGGACGTGGCCATCATCAGCGATCTCAATGATGGTGTGGCTGATGGCTTCGTGAAGCTGCGACCGGCTCACCTGGCTGTCGGCGCGCCCGCGGTGGATCTCTATCTGACGACCGTGGATGCCGATCTGGACGATGCCGAGCCGGCGGCGACCGATCTGGCTTTCGGCGATATTGCCGACGAGTTTCTCGAAGTGGCTGCCGAGACCAGTCGTATTCGGGTTACGGTCAGCGGGACAACCGACGTGGTCTATGACTATGTGGCTGAGCTCGGCGATTTCCCGGGCGTCTCCATGCTGGCCGCCGCGGTGAACACCGATCAGGGCTTTTCCCCGATTCTCATCGGTGCTGCCACTGATGTGGGTGCCGCCCCCTTCCTGCCGCTCATTGATCAGCAATCGGAGGTGCGCGTTGCCCATGGTAGCCCGGATGCCGGTCCGGTGGATGTGGAAGTAAGCACGGATGAGGGTGATTCCTGGATTCCCCTGGTTGAGGGCTTGTCCTACTTCGAACACACCGGCTATGTCCGCGTGCTGGGCGAGCTGGATTATCTCGCCAGAGTGCTGGATGCAGACGGCAATGTTGTCGGTGAGCTTGATCTGTCCCCTGAGCCGGGCAATGCCTATTCCGTCTTTGCCCTGGGTGAAGCGGGTGCTGGAAGTCTGACCTTCCTGCCTACCCTGGACCGTTCCGGGCCGGTGTCCGGAGATGATTTCGCCATCCGCGCCGTCCACGGCATTATTCCCGGGCCCACGGTGGATGTGGAGGCCGACGGTGGAGCGCTGATCGAGGAATTGTCGGAAGGCGAGGCCAGTGATTTCGCCGAAGCCGCGGCCGGCACCTATTCGGTGGCTGTGGTTACCTCGGACGGTGGCGATCCTGTTATCGGCCCGCTTGATCTCGAGTTCGATGCAGGCAGTGTGTATACCGTGGTTGCGCTGCCGGAAAGCGAGGAGGGCGACGAAGAGCCGACGCCGTGGCTGATTGTTGACCGCGAAGCAGATTGATTTGATCTGATTGTGGAGGAATCCAGGGCCCGGCCGTGAAGGTCGGGCCCTTTTTTGCTGTGATTGCCGGTCGTCCCCCATGGCGCGCCACCCGTCAATCCGGCTTTTCATTTACCGCATTCAGCGCCATACTTTGGGTGGATCGGCAGGGGCGATAAACACTCTCCATTGTCGATACGGGGGATTTTCTCAAGTTTTAGTCAGGGGGAGCCCATGTCTAGATCACGCACTGCCCTGGTCGCTGGTATCGCCGTTTTTTCTCTGCCGGCGATCCTGATCGCCGATCCCTTCCTGCCGGCGGAGCCGCGGGCCTTGGGGATGGGGGGGGCCGCCGTGGCCACTGCCGATGGGCCGAATTCAGTGATGTATAACGCCGCTCTGGCAGCACCCTCCATGCGCCGTTACCGGACCGGGCTGACTTTTCCCTCCTTCGGGGTCTCCCTGGCGGATCAGGAGGAATTCATTGATGCCTTCGATGAGTTCGATGACTCCAATGTCATTGATCGGGCTGAAATCGATATCAGGGCCTTCAATGACACCTTCAGCCTGATCCAGCAGCGAATCGATAACGAGGAATATGACAGCAACGAAGCCCTGGAGCAGGACATCAGTCTTTTGTCCGCCGACCTCAATACCCTGGATGGCACCCGCGAGGAATTAAAGCAGCGTATCGAGGCCATGTCCGATAAGCCGATTACCTTTGAAGCCAGGGCCTCCGGTGCTTTCGGTACCCGCCTGGGTGCCTGGGGAACGGGCCTCCATTACCAGGTGCGGGGTCTGGGGGGCGGTCTCTTCCTGCTTGATGAGCAGGATTTCGGCTTGATCGATGGCAGTTTCGGGCTTGCGGCGAATGTGGTCTCCTGTCTGGAGGAGGCCGCTTCCGGCGATGAGCCGGACCAGGATCGTCTGGAAGAATGTCGTGATGCGGACCTGCCCGACGAGGACACTACCGACGATTTCGTTTCCGAGTTCCAGTTCCAGGGTGCGGTAATGCAGGAGCTTGGTTTCACCCTGGCGCGGGACTTTCATGTCGGTGGCCGTACTCTGGCGGTCGGTGTAACCCCCAAGCTGGTGGACGTTGATACCTTCGATTACATCGTCACGGTCCAGGACGAAGACGATGTGGATTTTGATGACCGGCGAGACAGTCATAGCAACATGAATGTGGATATTGGTGTTGCCATGGCTATCCGGGACGACATGCGGGTCGGTGCCAGCCTTCGTAATCTCTTCCCTCAATCCTATGGGACCGTGGAGGGCCGTGACATCGATCTGGATCCACAGCTTCGAGTGGGATTCAGCTGGGATCGCCGCATGTTTACATTGGCCGCTGATCTGGATATTACCGAGAACAAGCCTCTGGGCTTTGGGCCGGATACCCGCTTCCTGTCCTTCGGCGGTGAGTTGCGGCCTCTCTCCTGGATCCAGCTGCGTGCCGGCTACCGGATCAATCTCGCCTCTGACAGTTTGATCGAAGACGTGGCCTCTGTTGGTGTCGGTCTTTCCCCCGGCCCCATACACGTGGACATCGGCGCAGCCGGGAACAGCAATGAAGTCAGCGGCTATTTTCAGTTCGGTTTCCGCTTCGGCAGTTGATGCAGGTGACAGACCGCGGTGAGCCATCTGCCGGTGTCGGCATCCTCGTCTTTGACGGGGTAGAGGTGCTGGATTTTGCCGGGCCCTTCGAGGTTTTCTCCGTCACCCGGCGGTCGGGTGAGAGTCGCCTTGACGGGCAGTCACCCATGCCACCCAGGCTGCTCTCGTCGGGCCGCCGCGAAATCACGGCTACCGGGGGCCTGCGCGTGACTGCCGACGCTTCGCTGGAGGACGCGGCGGGCCTGGACGCATTGGTGATTCCAGGCGGATACGGCGTCCGCGCTCTGATGGCCGACGAGGCCTTCCTTGCCCGTCTTCTGCAGTTGTCCCGCGATGTCGAGCTGGTGATGTCGGTCTGCACTGGTGCCGGCGTCCTGGCCCGCGCGGGCCTGCTTCGCCAACGGCGGGTCACCACTCACCACGCCTACCTGGAGTGGTTGGCCGAGCTGGCGCCGGACTGTGAGGTGGTCGGGGATTGTCGAGTGGTGGACGAGGGGGATCTGGTAACCGCCGGTGGTATTTCAGCCGGCATCGATGCGGCTCTGCACCTGGTCGAGCGTTGGCAGGGGCGCGCTGTCGCGGATGAGACCGCGGCTTACATGGAATATCGGCGTCAGCCCGTCGGGCCCGGTGCCGCTTGAGTTGGCATGGCTGAAAAAGAAAGCCGCTGCCGGCTGCGGCCGGTAGCGGCTTGTCGATTGCGCATCGTGTTTGGGCTCAGCGCTCCAGCATCTCCAGCTTGCCTGACTTGCCGTCCCAGTCGTCGGCGTCTTCCGGCGGATCCTTCTTTTCGGTCAGCACCGGCCAGTCCTGTGATAATTCTTCATTGAGCTCAAGGAAATGCTCCTGCCCCTCCGGCAGGTCATCTTCCGAAAAGATCGCTTCTGCCGGACATTCCGGTTCGCACAGCGTGCAGTCGATGCATTCTTCCGGATCAATGACCAGCATATTGGGGCCTTCGTGGAAGCAGTCCACGGGGCATACTTCGACGCAGTCGGTGTACTTGCACTTGATGCAGTTTTCGGTGACGACGTAGGTCATGAGGTCTGGCTCCCCTGACTGGGTGATTGCTGTTCTGAGTAAAAGCCTATTGTGCCACAGCTGACAAGGGTCTAGCTGCCCGGACGACGGACATCCTGGATGTGAAAACCCTCAGTGCCCCGGTCCAGGTCCTGGTAGTAGCGTTCCAGGCAGAAGCGAACGCTCGGGAAGGCGAGTTCCTCCCAGGGGATATCCTCACGTCGGAACAAGGCCACTTCCAGGCTCTCGCTGCCGGCAGCATAACGCTCATTCACCAGCCGTGCCCGGTACATCAGATGGACCTGGTTTACATGCACCACATGGGTCATTGAGACGGCGCTGCCGATCTCCACTTCGGCGCAGGCTTCCTCGCGGGTTTCCCGGGCCGCGCCCTCGCGGGTGGTTTCGTCGTTCTCCAGAAAGCCCGCCGGCACGGTCCAGTAGCCCAGCCGCGGTTCGATGGCTCGCCGGCAGAGCAGGATGCGGTCGCCCCAGGTCGGCACGCAGCCCACCACCAGCAGGGGGTTGCGGTAATGGATGGTACCGCACTGCTCACAGACATAACGGGGCAGGCTATCCCCTTCGGGGACTTGTACGCTAATGGGCTGGGCGCACTCGGAGCAGAAATTCATGGAGTCATCACTGGCTTGGCGGTTGGCGACGGCATTGGATGGGCGGGAGAAAATGGTGCCCGGGGTCGGACTCGAACCGACACGGCCTCGCGGCCGGGGGATTTTGAATCCCCTGCGTCTACCAATTTCGCCACCCGGGCGGGTGAGCGCGAAAGATACCATGAATCCCCGGTGATCCGCAGCCCCCGACTGCGGGTCGGGCCGTATACACGGCTCGCCCGGGGGTGAGCTGGCCTTCCCTTACGCCCGGCGGGGGTGGGTGGTAATATCCGCCCGCCATGAAGAAGCGTACTGACTATCATTTCGAGCTTCCCGAAGCGCTGATCGCCCAGACACCGCTGGCGGAGCGGTCGGCCAGCCGTCTGTTGTGCCTGGATGGTGCCACCGGCCGGCTTGCTGACCGGCAATTCCGTCAATTGCCCCAGCTCCTGGAGCCCGGTGATCTGCTGGTCTTCAATGACACGCGGGTGGTACCCGCACGCCTTCACGGCCGAAAGGAAACGGGTGGTCGCGTGGAAGTGATGGTGGAGCGGGTGATTGGTCCGCGTCACTGTCTGGCCCATGTGCGTGCCAGCAAGACGCCTGGGCCGGGTACGCGCATCCAGGTGGGGGATACGCATTGGCTGACGGTGGTCGGGCGTGAGGAGGGTCTGTTCGAGCTGAGTCTGGCCGCAGGCAGCCTCACCGAGCTGATGGATGCCCAGGGGCATATGCCGCTTCCACCCTATATTCGCCGCGAGGACGGCGCCGATGACCGGACTCGCTACCAGACCGTGTATGCCCGCGAACCCGGGGCGGTGGCCGCGCCCACTGCCGGTCTCCATTTCGATGATGCGGTAATGAGCGCCCTGGCCGAACGGGGTATCGCTCAGGCGCGCGTCACTCTGCATGTGGGCGCCGGCACTTTCCAGCCAGTGAGGGTCGATGACCTGGATCAGCATCGCATGCACAGCGAGTGGCTGCGGGTGGATGCGGACTGTTGTCGCCAGATCGCCGAGACCCGGGCCCGTGGCGGACGGGTTGTCGCCGTGGGCACCACCGCCGTGCGCTCCCTGGAGACTGCGGCCGCAGGTGGGGAGCTGGAGCCCTTTGAGGGCGAGACGCGGCTGTTCATCCGTCCCGGTTATCGCTTTCGGGTGGTGGATCGACTGATTACCAATTTTCACCTGCCGGAGTCGACCCTCCTGATGCTGGTCTGCGCCTTTGCCGGTTACGAGCAGACCCTGGCGGCCTATCGCCACGCGGTTGAGCAGGCGTATCGTTTTTTTAGCTATGGCGATGCGATGTTGATTGATCCTGCTCCGGGGGCCCGGCAGACAAGGAGAGAGGCGTGAAATTCGAACTATTCAGCCGTGAGGGCAGGGCGCGGGCCGGCCGCCTGCGATTTGAGCGGGGCGAGATCGACACCCCGGCATTCATGCCGGTGGGGACCTATGGCACCGTCAAGGCCATGCTGCCCGAGGAGCTCCGGGATCTCGGTGCCCAGATCATTCTGGGTAATACCTTTCACCTGATGCTGCGCCCCGGGACCGAGATCATCAGCCGACACGGGGATCTGCATGACTTCATGAACTGGCAGGGGCCGATTCTCACCGATTCCGGGGGCTTTCAGGTCTTCAGCCTGGCCGAGCGACGCAAGATTACCGAGGCCGGGGTGGAGTTCGCCTCGCCCGTGGACGGGGCGCGGGTTTTCCTGGGCCCGGAAGAATCCATGCAGGTGCAGCGGGAGTTGGGCTCGGACATCGTCATGATCTTTGACGAGTGCACGCCTTATCCCGCCAGTGAGGAACAGGCCCGGGAGTCCATGGAGCTGTCGCTGCGCTGGGCCCGGCGCTCCAGGACCGCCCACGGCGACAACCCCGCCGCCCTCTTCGGTATCGTGCAGGGCGGCATGTATCCGGATTTGCGGGCCCGTTCCCTGGAAGGTCTGCTGGAGATCGGCTTTGACGGCTACGCCGTCGGCGGACTGTCGGTGGGGGAGACCAAGGAGGAACGGGACCGGGTGCTGGATGCCCTGGACCCGCTGTTGCCGGCGGACCGGCCCCGCTATCTCATGGGTGTGGGCACCCCCGAAGACCTGGTGGAGTGCGTGCGTCGGGGTATCGACATGTTTGACTGCGTCATGCCGACCCGCAATGCCCGTACCGGTTTCCTGTTCACCCACGAGGGCATCGTCAAGATTCGCAATGCCCGTCATCGGGATGATATCGGGCCGCTGGATCCGGAATGCGGCTGCTATACCTGCCGCCATTACAGCCGGGCCTACCTCCGCCACCTGGATAAATGCGGTGAGGTGCTCTCCGCCCGGCTCAATACCATCCACAATCTGCACTACTACCAGAAACTGATGCAGGGAATGCGGGAAGCGATCAAGTCTGGTACCTTTGGGGATTTTGTCGCGGACTTCTACGAGAAGCGGGGGAAAACCGTGCCGCCGTTGCGGGAGAATCCCGTCTGACTGGCGAAAAATTCCCTAATTTTCAAGTGACTTAATCGAGGATTCAAACATGGATTTCTTCATTGCCAGTGCCTATGCCCAAGAGGCGGGCGCCGCCGAGGGCAACCCCTGGGTCAGCCTGATGTTCATGGGCCTGATCATTGTGCTTTTCTATTTTCTGCTAATCCGTCCCCAGACCAAGCGCCAGAAGGAACACCGCCAGATGGTGGACGGTCTCAAGGAAGGCGATGAGGTGGTGACCCAGGGCGGCATCCTCGGCAAGATCGAGAAGGTCGACGACCAGTTTGTGACCCTCAATGTGGGTGGCGGCCAGAAGCTGTATATCCAGCGCCACGCCGTGGGCTCACTGGTGCCCAACGGGACTTTTGAAGACAAGTAATGCGGCCTCGGTCGCCGATGCGGACAGCAAGCCATGATCAATAAATTTCCCGCCTGGAAAAATCTGCTCGTCGTCGTCGTGCTGGCGGTGGGCTGCGCCCTGGCCATGCCCAATCTGTTTGGCGAGGATCCCTCGGTTCAGGTTTCCGGCACCGACCGGGCCGAACTCAACGAGCAGGCCGTAGAGCGCATCCTCTCCATCCTGGAAGAATACGATGAGCCCATGCCTCATCGCTATGGCATGGAGGAAGGCCAGCTTGTGCTGCGCTTTGCCAACAGCGATGAGCAGGATCGGGTTCAGCTCAGACTTCGTGCCGAGCTGGGCCGGGATTTCGTCGTCGCGGTTCATCAGGCGCCGGCCATGCCGGACTGGATGCGGGAGCTGGGGTTCAAGACGCTGAACCTGGGCCTGGATTTGCGTGGTGGTGTGCACTTCCTCTTGCAGGTGGACATGGACGCAGTCCGTGAGCAGGAGGTGGAACGTGTGGACGGCAATGTCCGCAACCTGCTTCGAGATGCCCGTCTGCGCTTCACGGGCACGGAGCACGAGGATCAGGGCGTCGTGGTGCGGCTGCGGGACGCCGGGGAACGTGAGTCGGCCATCCGCCGCATCCGCAGTGAATTCCCCGAGCTGGAAGTCACGGCAATGGATGCGGAAGACGCCATCCGCGTCCGCATCAGTGACGATGAGTTGGAAGAGGCCAAGCGCAACGCCCTGGAGCAGAACCGGACCACCCTGAGAAATCGTGTGGACGAACTGGGTGTGGCGGAGCCCCTGGTGCAGCGCCAGAACCCGGATCGCATCGTGGTTCAATTGCCGGGTGTCCAGGACACCACCCGAGCCAAGGACATCCTGGGGGCCACGGCCCAGCTGGAATTCCGTCTGGTGGACGAGGACAACGATCCCTATCTTGCCCAGGAAACCGGGCGTGTGCCGGTGGGCTCGCGGTTGTATCAGCATCGCGATGGCTTCCCCGTATTGGCCAAGCGCGATGTCATCGCCACGGGTGATCAGCTGACCGGCGCCAGTTCCGGCTTCGACACGGAAACGGGTGCGCCCCAGGTCAATGTGACCCTTGATTCCCAGGGTGGTCGCCGCATGACGGATGTGACCCGCCAGAACGTGGGGCGTGGCATGGCGGTGGTCTTCCGGGA
This sequence comes from Natronospira elongata, assembly GCF_034931365.1. NCBI lineage: Bacteria > Pseudomonadati > Pseudomonadota > Gammaproteobacteria > Natronospirales > Natronospiraceae > Natronospira > Natronospira elongata. Next base: position 118,380 of record NZ_JAYGII010000003.1, on the reverse strand, counting down.
GCGAGTCACCGAGACCCGCATCGAGAACGGCGAGGAAGTCCGCGAAAGCACCGAGGTGGAAGAGATCATCAGTATCGCCACCATCCAGACCACCCTGGGCAGCCGCTTCCGCATCACCAATCTGGAAAGCAGCGAGATGGCCCGCAATCTGGCACTGTTGCTCCGGGCCGGTGCCCTCGCTGCACCGGTGGATATCATCGAGGAGCGCACCGTGGGCGCCAGCCTCGGGGCCGATAACATCCAGGCCGGGATCATGGCCATCAGCTTCGGTTTCCTGCTGGTGGTTCTGTTCATGCTGATCTACTACAAGGTCTTCGGTCTGGTGGCCAACCTCGCCCTGTTCTTCAACCTGGTCATGGTGGTGGGGCTGCTATCTGCCTTGCAGGCCACCCTGACCCTGCCGGGCATCGCCGGGATCGTGCTGACCGTGGGCATGGCGGTGGACGCCAATGTGCTGATCTTCGAGCGAATACGAGAGGAGATCAAAGCGGGTAATACACCCCAGGCGGCGATCCACGCCGGTTACGAGAAGGCCTTCTCGACCATTGCCGATGCCAACATCACCACCCTGATTGCGGCGGTGGTCTTGTTCAGCTTCGGCACCGGCCCCATTGCAGGTTTCGCCGTGACACTGTCGCTGGGCATCATCTGCTCCATGTTCACTGCCATTCTGGGCACCCGCGCCGTGATCAATCTGATTTACGGCGGCCGGAAAGTGCAGTCGCTCGCCATTTAGAGGTCAGTCATGGATATCATCAAGAAAGACACAAAGATCGATTTCGTTGGCCGTGGCAAGCGCATACCCGCATTGGTGCTCTCGGCTGTGCTGATCCTGCTGTCCATTGGGGCGCTGGCCACCAAGGGGCTGAATTTCGGCATCGATTTCACCGGCGGCTTCGTCGTTGAGGTGGGTTATCCCGAGGCCAAGGACGTTGCCACTGTTCGGGAAACCCTGGTGGCTGCCGGCTACGAGGAAGTCGTGGTCACCACCTTCGGTACCGAACGGGAGATCCTCATTCGTCTGGGACCGGAAGCCGGGGGCGTGGATGATCCGCAGGCCGATGATGCCGTGGAGGCTCAGGCCATGGTCAGTGATCATGTCCTTTCGGTGCTGCGGGATCAGAACCCGGAAGTGGATATGCGCCGGGTGGAGTTCGTTGGGCCTCAGGTGGGTGCCGAGCTGGTGGAGCAGGGTGCGCTGGCGGTACTGTTTGCCCTCATTGGCATCCTGATCTATGTCGCCTTCCGCTTCCAGTACAAGATGGCGCCGGGCGCCATTGCCTGTCTGGTTCATGATGTCATTATCGTGCTCGGCATCTTTTCCGTGACCCAGATCCAGTTTGATCTCAGCGTGCTGGCGGCCATCCTGGCGGTGATTGGCTACTCGCTCAATGACACCATCGTGCTCTTCGACCGCGTGCGAGAGAACTTCCCCAAGATGCGCAAGGCCGATGCGGTTGATGTGGTCAACCGTTCCGTCAACCAAATGCTCTCACGGACCGTGGTGACCAGTGGTACCACCCTGCTGGTATTGCTCTCACTGCTCAATTTCGGCGGCGAGGTGATCTATGGCTTTGCCCTGGCCCTGACTGTCGGCGTGATCGTGGGTACTTACTCATCCATTTACATCGCCGGTACGACCCTGATTGTCACCAATCTCAATCGCGAGGATCTCCTGCCGCCCAAGAAGGAAGGCGAGGATCACGAGAACACGGAAAGCGTGCCCTTCCAGCCGTGAAGACAAGTACCGAGTACTGAGTTCTGAGTACGAAGTGCAAAGAAAAAAAGCCCGGTTCCGCCAGGAACCGGGCTTTTTTCACTCAGCACTCAGCACTCAGCACTACTTTTTCATCTCCGCCGGCAGATGCGGTTGAATCAAGCGGCCGAGGGCGGCAAAGACCTTGGGATTGCCGGCGAGGATGTGGCCGGTCTTGAGGTAATCCGTACCGCCGGAGAGGGTGCCGACAATGCCACCCGCCTCGCGGATGAGCAGGGCGCCGGCGGCCATGTCCCAGGGCTTCAGGCCCATTTCCCAGAAGCCGTCGATGCGCCCGGCTGCAAGCCAGGCCAGGTCGATGGCGGCGGCCCCGGGCCGGCGGATGCCCGCGGTTTTCTCGACCACGGCGCGGAACATGGCCATGTACTCGTCCAGATAGCGGTGGTCGGTGAAGGGGAATCCGGTGCCGATCAGGGCGCCGTTCAGATCCTTGCGCCCGGAGACACGAATCCGCCGGTCATCCAGGAAGGCCCCCGAGCCGCGGCTGGCGGTGAACAGTTCCTGTCGGATGGGATCGTAGATGACCCCGTGCTCCAGCCGACCCTTGTACTGGTGAGCAATGGAGACAGCAAAAACCGGCAGTCCGTGGAGGTAGTTGGTGGTCCCGTCCAGGGGATCGATGATCCAGACATGGTCCGAATCACCTTCCTGGCCTCGCTCTTCGGCGAGAAAGGCATGGTCCCGATGGTGACGGCGGATGCTGTTGATGATGATCTCTTCCGCCTCATGGTCCACTTCGCTGACGAAGTCATTGCGCTTCTTGCTGGCCACGTTCAGGGAATCCCGGTCCGCCATCCGGCGGATGATCTGGTCGCCAGCGCTGCGAGCGGCACGGACGGCAATATTCAGAAACGGGTGCATGGGCTCCCGGCCTCCATCTTGGACTTGTTAATACCCCAGATCGGACGGCTTGCTGGGGTCAGGAAGCCGGGTAGGATACCATAGGCCGCGCCGCCATCCCGGTATTCCCGTCGCTGAGAGGAAAAGACGCTTGCAATTGAATACGCGCATCGTACTGGTGGGAACCACGCATCCCGGCAATATCGGTTCGGCCGCCCGGGCCATGAAAACCATGGGCCTGCACGATCTGGTGCTGGTCTCGCCCCGCCATCCCCCGGATGATGAGGCCCGCGCCCGGGCCTCCGGTGCCGACGATGTGCTTGCCGGGGCCCGCATAGTGGACAGCCTGGACGAGGCCATTGCCGATTGCGAGCTTGTCGTGGGCGCAAGTGCCCGCACCCGGCGCCTCGGCGCGGAGCCGGTGGGGCCTCGGGAGGCGGTGAATCAGGTCATGGCCCTGCCCGACGGGGCCAGGGCCGCGCTGCTGTTTGGCCGTGAGCGGACCGGACTGACCAATGAGGAGCTGGACCGCTGCCATCGCCTGCTGCATATCCCGGCCAATCCGGACTACAGTTCACTGAATATTGCCGCGGCGGTTCAGGTGATGTGCTACGAATTGCGCATGGCTGCCATTGACGGCGCCTTGCCGGAAACGGGCGGTCGCAATCAGCCCTACGCCACGGCCGGGGAGCTGGAGCAGCTCTACGACCACTTCGAGCAGGTCTTGCTGGAGATTGGCTTTCTGGACCCGAACAATCCCCGTCAGTTGATGCGCCGCATCCGCCGCTTCTTTGCCCGCGCCACGCCTGACCGCAACGAGGTCAATATTTTCCGCGGCATCCTCAGCGCCGTCGAAGGCCGCGGCTCCGCGCCTCGTCGGCGGCGGGATCGGGAGTAGGCTTTTGGGAGTTGGTGTTTGTTCGGGTTGCTTCGGCGGCTGGCTTCGATTGGGTTAGTGCCCTTCGATGTCGGTGACGGGTGGCGTTCCGGCCTAGGTGGCGACAGGCCTTTCCAAGAACGCCGTTAATACATCCATGTAGGCTCTGGGTTCGCCCGGAAGGCTGCGCATTCCTGCTCCGCCTCCCGGTCCAGTCCGCACATCCCTTTGCGGGCGTTCGGCAAGCTGCGATGGTCCACCGGACCATCGGTCTTGCCTCACCCTGGCTCACACAGTTTTGGAAAGGCCTGTCGCCACCTAGGCCTACCGTTGGTTGAGGTCACCTCGGCCGTGCTCGCTGAGGATGCTTTCAAAGGGATGAGCTGATTGCCTTCGATTTGGCCGCTGAAATCGCGGATATATTCGCGATCAAAAGCCTCCGGATGGCACCAAGGCATAAGACTGAACCAATCCCTCCGCTAGCACGGCCCAGGTGATCACCACCCAAGGTAGGCTCCGGACCGGGTGGGTTTGCTCATGTCTGAACTCTTCACGCCGTCTCGAAATAACGCCGAACGTAGGTTTCGAAATCCACGTCATCCTCGGCTTCTCGCCGGGCCTGAGCCGCCAGGGACTCTTCCGCCAAGCGTGTCAGCTCCGCCTCCCGTTCGCGGCTCAAGGGCTGTGCCAGGTGATGTTCCATGGCCTGGCGGCTGAGACGGTGGGCATAGTCGAAAAAGCCCTCCCCATGTTCACGCATCTCCCGCAGCATCCTCGCTGACGGGGTCAGATCGGGGTTGGCCAGCTTGTCTTGCTGGGCCTTGAGCGCCGCCTGGTATCGGCCCTGTCCGTGATTGGCATCCAGCAGCTCACAGACCCCGATCATGCCGTCCAGAATCTCCCGGGTCCATTCGCTCAGGCGCACCGCTCGACCATCCCGGAGCAGCTCCAGCCCCGGTTGGCGACCCCGGCAGGCCACTCGCTGCTGGTTGACGTCGATCTCTCGTTCTTCTTCCTCGCTCAGCGGTGGGCTCTCCTGCAGTAGGCAATAGATCAGAAAGGCCTCCACGAAACGGAGCTGGCTCTCGTCTACTCCCAAAGGGTCGAAGGCACTCACGTCCAGGGCACGGACCTCGATATATTCCACCCCTCGTTCACGCAAGGCCGTCACCGGCCGTTCCCCGGGCCGGGCATTCTGCTTGGGCCGGATGAAGGAGTAGTATTCGTTCTCGATCTGCAGCAGGTTGCAATTGAGCTGCCGCCATTGCCCATTGTCCTTGGTGCCGACCCGCTCGTATTCCGGGTCCGGGGTTCGTGTGGCCCGCTCAAGCGAGCGGGTGTAGCTCTCCAGGTCGCTGTAGGAGATGCCCAGTCCGGCCTGGTTCTTGTTCTTGTAACCGATGTCGCTCATCCGCAGCGCGGTGCCCCAGGGTTCGAACAGGGTGTGGTCGTCGAACTCCTCGAAGTGACTGCTGCGGCCTTGCAGGAAAGACTTGCACACCGCCGGTGAGACACCGAACAGGAAGGGGATCAGCCAGCCGGAGCGCTGGAAGTTGCGGATCAGACCGAAATAATAGATGTCACGATGGTTCCGCAAGACCCCGGCATCATCGGAGTTGGCAAAAAGCTGCCAGAATCGCTGTGGCAGAGAGAAGTTGTAGTGCACGCCCGAGATCACCTGCATCGCCCGCCCGTAGCGATAGGCCAGACCCCGCCGATAGACATGGCGCATCCATCCACCGTTCGAACGGCCGTACTCGGCAATGGGGATGCCCTCATCACCGCCGATGGCGCAGGGCATGCTGGTGGCCCACAGCATCTCTTCCTGGCGGGCCAGGACGCGGGCGGTGAAGCTGTGCAAATCCTGAAGATGGGCCAGGGTTTCGCTGACATCCGCAAACGGGGGCGTGACGAATTCCAGCAGAGCCTCGCTGTAGTCCGTGGTAATGTAGGGGTGGGTAAGCGCGGCACCCAGGGAATTCGGGTGGGGAGACAGCGCGATCCGGCCCTCGCCGGTGACACGGAGGCTTTCCTTTTCTATCCCGTGACGGCCATTTCGCAGGCAGCTGATGCAGCCTTGTTTTCGCAGGCGGGACAGGCGTTTCTCGACGCGATCAGGCACCACGGTCTCCTCGGTAGCGGGCTTAGGGGCCTGCAATGATCGGGCGCGCGAAACGGGCCGTCAAGCGCCGACGGACGGCGACCGTGGGAGTGTTGACCCACTTGTCGGGATTTTCGTCCCGCCCGTTGAGGCAGGTGCTGAAAACCGCTGGCCATTGAATAGAGTAGGTCTCATGAAACAAAACGGCTTTACATTGCTGGAACTGATTATCACCGTGGCAGTGGCGGCGACCGTGATTGCCCTGGCGACGCCCAGCTTTATCGCCATGGTCCAGAATAATCGCGTCACAGCGCAGGTCAACGACTTCGTTACCGCCGTGACCATGGCCCGTTCCGAGGCCATTCGCCGCGGTGGGCTTGTGACCCTCTGCCGCAGTACCGACGAAGATACCTGTGCAGGCAGTGGCAATGACTGGGCCAGCGGCTGGATCCTGATCGAAGGCGAGCCAGGCGATTATGGCAATGTGTTGCGGGTCTGGTCGGCGCCGACCGGTGAGCCCAACATGATCGAAGATGACGGGAAGAGCCTTGTAACCTTTCTCGGTAATGGCGCGGTCACTGATAGCCTGAATATCGAGCATCGGATCCCAAATTGTACGGGGGACCAGGTCAGGCAAATCCGGCTCAATCGCACCGGCCGGACCAGCGTTACGCGCGAGGAGTGCAATCCATGAATCTTTGCGTCGCATTCCGTGATCGAGTCTCCTCTCGCAAGGAAGAAGGCTTCAGCATGCTGGAGATTCTCATCTCCCTGCTGATATTGAGTATCGGCCTGTTGGGTTTGGCAAGCCTGCAGGTAGTCGGTCTGCAGAACAACCACAGCGCCTACCTGCGTTCCCAGGCCACGATCTTGAGCTACGAGATTGTCGATTCCATGCGAGCGAATCGTCAGGCAGCTCTTGAGGGTGCCTACAATATCGACAGCTATGGCGATCCGCCGGGCGGGCATTCCAATCAGGCGGTGGAGATGGATCTGCAGGATTGGTGGACCAATCTCCGCAATGCCTTGCCGGATGGGCAGGCCCGGGTCAGGGTGGATGGCCAGGGCAATGTGATCGTCCGGGTTCGCTGGTTGGATGAACGCCGGCCGGAGGATGTAGATGGCGAGCAGGACTGGACAGCGGAAGATCAGAGGCGGGAATTCCGTTATGCGACGCAACTCTAGAGCAATCAAACCGCGCACCTTGCGTAGCCAAGCCGGCCTGACCCTGGTTGAGCTGATGATCGCGGTGGCTATCGGCACCATATTGATGATTGGCGTGATCCAGCTGTTCTCGGGCATGCGGGGTGCCTATACCCTCAACGAGAGTATGTCTCGCGTTCAGGAAAGTGGCCGCTTCGCAATCGATTATATGACGAGTGATCTGCGGATGGCCGGCCACATGGGGTGCATGTCGAATCCCGAACGCATCGATTTTTATTCGCATATCGATGGCGAAGACGATTTTTTCACCCGGTTCATGCAGGGAATCGAAGGTTTTGAGGCAGTGGGGACCGGGCCGGGAGACAATCTCCCGATTACGGCCCTGACGCCCGAGACGCCAAACGATGGTGATCAGTGGTCTCCAGCCTTGCCCTCCGTCCTGGCGGGTCAGGTCGTTGAAGGAAGCGACGTGCTCGTTGTCCGCTATATGTCGAACGATGGCGTAGATCTCGTCCCTCCCGTTACCAATGGTTCTCAATGGCATACGGATGGTGGTGGAGTTTTTCCCAAGGGGACCATGCTATTGACGACCGATTGTGCGGGTCGGGCTTTTCTCTTCCGCCGCAATAACAATTGTGGCAGCTGTGATAGTGGTGGGAACTCCAATATCCAGCCCGGTGGTTCTATCCCTGGTCGGTTTCGGAATATGGGCGAAGAGGGTGAGGTGGCACGAGCAATGCAAGCTGCCTACTTCATTGGCGTCCCTGCAAGCACCGGTGTACCAACCTTAATGCGTCAGGTCTTTGCCGACGAATTGGATGATGATGACGATGCTGACGACGATGAGCTTGGCGTGCGGGCGGTAGAGCTAGTGCCGGGAGTTGAAAGCATGCAGGTGTTGTACGGCATCGATACCACCGGGACGCGTGATGCCAGTGGTAGTTTCAATGTCAATCGTTATGTTACCGCGGATGAGGTAACGGATTGGGGTAGTGTGCGGGCGGTTCGCATCAGCTTGCTGGTTCGCTCTGAGGAAAATCTTCGTGAGATTGACGAGCCGATTCGGGATTTCTCGCTTCAGCGCACCAATGTGAATGTGGATATTCAGGATGAGTTCGACCGCAGGAATCGGCGCACCTTTAGTACAACGATTCGGCTGAGGAATCGCTAATGGATTGGCAGAGAGCACAATCTGTCCCCGACGGGCTACCGGTTCGCCAGCGTGGCGCAGTGCTGTTGTTCAGCTTGATCGTGTTGCTTCTGCTTACGGTCCTGGGGGTCACTGCAATGCAAACGACCACCCTGCAAGAACGCATGGCGGGTGGGCAACGGGATCGTCACCTGGCGGTCCAGGGTGCCGAAGCAGCGATTCGCGAGGCGGAGAACTTTCTTTCGGAGTCAGCGACCCTTCCGCCATTTGACAGTTTGAATTGGCTCTATCATCACGCTGATTCACCAGCACCGCACTGGCGGGACTTCAATTGGGCTGGTGGAGTGAGGCCCTATGCCGGGGGCGATATGGACGGCCTGTTGGCCGAAGCGCCCGCTTTTTACATCGAGCGTCTGCCGCCTGTTGCGGACCCCAGCGGGTCATTGGCAGCAGACGAATCGCTCGAGGATACTCAGTATTATAGGATCGTCGCCCGTTCGACGGGCGCCAGCGGGCAATCGGAAGTCATTCTTCAGGTGGTTTATCGTCGATAGTGCCACCAAAGATTCTCTTGGCCGATACGGCGAGGGCATCAGATATGCAACAACCAGGCTTGCGGGTCGGTTGGCTGCAGGATACCGGGAGCAGGACCATGAAGAAAAATCCATCTAGAATGATGAAGCGTCTTACCGCAGTTATCTCAGCGGTGCTGTTTTCCCTGTTGACCGTTCCGCTGGTAACGGCGGATATCGCACGGGTTCCACTTTTTGTTACCGAAGGTGGACTGCCCCCCAATATCCTCTTTATTCCTGATACTTCCGAAAGTATGCAGGAAGGTCTCAGCGCCGGGCGTGTGGCTCTGGACTGGGATAACTGCAATCCTGGGGAGGATCTGGATCCGGATGAGTGTCCCGCAGGTGCCCGCTACGAAAACAGCAAGGCCAGTATAGTCAAGAGAGTGACCCAGTCCGTAGTAGATGATTACGGTAGAACCGGGCAAATCAGAATGGGCTTGCTTTCCTATCAGCAGTATCCGCCCAGTACTGATCGTGATGACGTGTTTGATGACAATAATCCCAGAACCGTTCAATGGCGGTTGACACACCGACCGGCAGACCTGCGTTATGCGGAGGAGAAATGTCCTTCGTTCTACCGTCCCTACGAGCCTGACCCAGACTGTCCGCTGGCAACTGCCTGGGATTCGGATTTGCCCTGGTACTCGGAAAATAAACGCTTCCGGGAGGAACATCCGACACTGGACGACGTTTGGGTCTTCTATAATGTGGCCGTTCCCGGTTATTACCGGAATACTGGTGATACTCATCCCCCGACCACTGACCGTAATACCTTCGCCCATGAGGAGCGCGATCACGAGACCCACAGCTACCGCATATATCAGGATATGAGTAAGTCCAATCCCGGCCAGGGCAATGCGGAACAGGACGATGATAGTGGTCTCTGGTTCTTTAACCGAGAAGGTGCGTGGTGGTGGATTACACTGACCGACAGTATGCGTCAGAGGGGCGTTGACAGTTGGGGCGACCGTGTCGGATTCTTCTCACTGAATCAACCGGAGTGGCGCGCCAACGCTTCTCCGGGCCTGGGTTATCTTCATGTTCCCATTGGTGGCAGGGATGAGGACGGCAATGTCGATGATGATCACTGGGCACTGATTGAAAATAAACTTAAGCCCCAGCGCCATGACTGGGGGCCGGGTGACGGCAATATCATGATTGATGAGACCTGGCCTCTCATTTCTTCAGGGTTGACCCCCCTGGAAGGAACGATTCTGACAGCTCGCGATTACTTTCTTGGAGAAAACGATTATTTCGGCTCTGATCAGGGTCGGCAAGGCAATATGTCCGTTCCAGAGAGCTGTGATGCCAATGCAGCGATCTGGGTGACTGACGGACTGCCTTCAGTTGACAAGGATGGCGATGCCCTGGGTGAAGATCCAGTGGAAGCCATGCGTAGTGCGCGTGAGGCCCTTGAAAAGTTTTCTGTGGATACCGGTGTAAGGACTTTTATCGTGGGGTTTGCCATGCCGCCGGGTGTCGCAGAGCTTTTTGAGGATGAAGACGATTTCGAGACGGATAATCCACTTGATTTTCTGGCAGAGGCTGGTGGTACCGGAACCGCATTTGATGCCCAGGATGAGGATGATCTGGACGAAATCATGGACGCAATTTTCGAGCAGATTGTCCGTGATGCTCGTTCAAGTGCGGCATCCATTGCAACTAATTCAACCCGCCTGGATACCGATACCCTGGCATTCCTGGCCAGTTTTGACACGACAGACTGGGCTGGTGAGCTTCGGGCCTATCGTATTACCGACGAGGCCACTTTGGGAGACCTGCATTGGGACGCCGAAGAAATGCTCCCGGGGCCCTTTCAAAGGCACATCATCACCTGGGACCCTGAATCAGAGAATACGCGACGATTTCGGTGGGATGTGGCCGATGGATTGACAGATGATCAAAAGGAATTGCTGAACGTCAACCCGGACACGGGTGATGTGGACGGCTTGGGCATGGAGCGGCTTTGGTGGCTCCGTGGTGATCAAAGCGACGAAGGCGCTGGTGAGGGTGAGCTCCGGCAGCGGGAGCGGTTGCTAGGGGATATCGTCAATTCGGATCCACTTTTCGTGCATGCCCAGGATTTCGGTTACCGGAACGACGAAGATTTTGATGGTGGTGGCAGCTACAGCCAGCATGTTCATGACATGCGCGAGAACCGCCCCATGCTTTATGTGGCGGCCAATGACGGCAAGCTACATGGGTTTGACGCTGAAACCGGGGAGGAGGTTTTCTCCTATGTTCCGGATGCAATCATGCACAAGTTGAATCGCCTCACATCCCAGGATTATCAGCGCGAGTACTTTTTCGACGGCTCACCCAGGGTGAATGATGTCTGGGATGGTAGTAACTGGCGGCGGATTCTTGTGGGCTCCTTTGGTGCTGGTGAGCGCGGGGTTTATGCGCTGGATATTTCTAACCCGGAGGATCCGGAAGTGCTGTGGGAGCGTGTTGGCGGCCCTACAACGGGTCCGAATGCTGTGGACCATGCCCACGAAGACATCGGCTATGTCCTTGGTCAGCCCTCTGTCGGTAAAACGGCCAGTGGTGACTGGGTGGTGATGGTGCCCTCGGGTTACCAGAGTGAGAATGATCGTGCTGCCCTGGTCTTCCTGGATCCCCTGAACGGTGAGGAAGTGGATGACCCCTTTCTGCCTGATGATGACGATAATCCGGCGGGTAACGGCATGGCTACGCCGATCCCGGTGGACATCGAGGGTGATCGCTTGATCGATAGAATCTATATGGGCGATCTCCAGGGTCAGCTATGGCGTGTGGATGTGAGTGGCAACAACTGGCGTGCGCCAGGTGGCTTGCGTTCCGGTAATACGCCAGTCCCGCTCTTCACCGCGGAAGGGCCCAATGGCGAGGTACAGCCCATCACCGTTCGGCCACAGGTGGCGCGCTCGCCGGATGGGGATGTCTTCGTCTTCTTTGGGACAGGAAAGTACTTTGAGAATGATGATAACCTTGTTGTCAGTAATCCCGATGTCCAGTCCTTTTACGGTATCAGGGACCAGGAGTCGGAAATTGAGCGGGATGATCTGCTGCAGCAGGAAATTATCGATGAGCTTGAGGATTTCGATTTCGAGCTTCGAGTCACGACCGATCACGAGCTGACAACGGAAGATGGTTGGTATCTGGATTTGATTTCTCCTCTTTCACATCGTGGCCGAGAGGGTGAGCGAGTAATCTTCAACCCGATTTTCCGAAATGGCCGTATCATCTTCCCAACCATGATCCCGAGTGAGGACCCCTGTGCCGCCGGCGGTGACGGTTGGCTCATGGAGATGGAAGCCTTCAGTGGTTCACGCCTGGATTTCTCGCCCTTCGATCTGGCCGGAGACGGTGAGTTTGGTGAGGAAAGCTATGTCGAAACCACAATCGACGGCGAAACCGTCAAGGTGCCGGTGAGTGGCATTCGCTCCAGAGTCGGTATTCCCACGACACCGGCAATTATTTCTTCAGGACCGGGCATCGAAGGCAAGATGATGATGGGGTCCGAGGCGGAAATGGAAGAGCTGCCCATGGAGAAAGGGGATGATTCATTGGGCCGGCAGAGCTGGCGTCAGAATAGATAAGGACGGAAAGGATGAGCATGAATAGGCAGCGTCAAGCTGGGTTCACACTGATTGAAGTCATGATTGTGGTTGCCATACTTGGCATCATTTCTGCTCTCGCCTATAACAGCTATCAGCGTCATGTGGTGACCACCTATCGGGCAGATGCGCAGCGCAGTCTAGTGGAGATAGCCCAACGGCTGGAGCGCTGCTTTACCCAGCGCAATGATTACAGGGAGTGCGTGGATGATGGTGGCGGTACCACCTGGGATTCGCAGGATGGGCATTATGAAATCTTCATCGGCGATCTCGAGAGAACCACCTTTACGCTGACAGCCCGTCCGCAAGGCGTTCAGGCGGAGCGTGACGGTGATCGCTGCAGCACGCTGACACTGACACATACTGGTCGGCGAGACTCTACCGGATCGGAAGAGCGTGACGATTGCTGGGGGCTCTAGTCCCACGTCTCTGCTATAGATCGAAGGGGAACAGGCCCTGCCGAGGCGACTTGGCAGGGCTTGTTCGTTTTCAGTGGGAGTAAGGCAGTAAAGCCCCTGATATCTTTTTGATGGAATTGAGTTGCTGCGCCGAGTGGGGCAATGTGGTCACGGTGGATTGCTTGATGGCAGGAGAGGCGCATGAGCAGTTTCTTTCAGCAAGGTCCGGTCCTTGACGGCGACTTGCTGGCGGACAGGGCCCTGGCAGATTATCTCCAGCTTCGTTTGCCCGTGGACTGTAAGAGTCGCTGGGAACCGGGCCTGCGACAGTTATGGCGTCGGGCTCGCGATGAGATGCCCACACTGGCGGCGGAGGCCGAACGCGATCCCCCCGAGCATGTCCCTTATGACCCCTGGGGGCGGCGCATCGACCGGATTCGCGTCAGCGAGGCCTGGCGGCAATTGGAAGCGATTGCCGCCGAGGAGGGGGTGGTGGCAACCGCCTTTGAGCGGGCTGACGGTGCCTGGTCCCGGGTTCATCAATTCCTGCGGCTTTATCTTTACCACCCCAGCTCCGCCATCGCCTCCTGCCCCATGGCCATGACCGATGGGGCCGCGCGGGTGATCGAGCTCTATGGTGATGGGGATCTGCGTGAGCGGGTCCTGCCCCGTCTGTTGAGTTGCGAGCCTGAGTCCTTCTGGACGGCAGGGCAGTGGATGACCGAGCGCAGTGGGGGCTCGGATGTCTCACGCTCGGAAACCGTGGCCCTGCCGGAGGAGCAGGGCTACCGCCTTCACGGGGTAAAGTGGTTCACTTCCGCCACCACCTCCCAGGTGGCCATGACGCTCGCCCGGGTCAAAGAGCGGGGGGGGGAAGACGAAAAGCTGAGCCTGTTTTTTGTCGAGCTGCGAGACGCCGACGGGGCGCTGCGCAACATCCAGGTCAATCGGCTCAAGGACAAGCTCGGTACCCGGGCCCTGCCCACTGCCGAGCTGACCCTGGCGGGTACCCCGGCCCGCATGGTGGGTGAGCGGGGCCGGGGCGTGGCCACGATCAGCAGTATTCTCAATATCACCCGTCTCTACAATGCCTGCTGCGCGGCCGGCTATATTGGCCGAGGACTGATGCTGGCCACCGACTATGCCCGCAAGCGCCAGGCCTTCGGCCGTGCCCTGATCGACCAGCCTCTGCACCGGGAAACCCTGGCGGATTTGACCGTTGAACATCAGGCCGCCTTTCAACTGGTGTTCGAGGCGGCCCGGCTGCTGGGCCGTGATGAATGCGGAGCAATCAGCGAGGACGAGGCCGCGGTGTTACGCCTGCTGACGCCGGTGGTGAAGCTCTATACCGGCAAGCAGGCGGTGGCCGCCTGCAGCGAGGTGCTGGAGGCTTTCGGCGGGGCCGGCTATGTGGAAGACACCGGCCTGCCTTCCCTGCTGCGTGACGCCCAGGTTCTGTCCATCTGGGAGGGCACCACCAATGTGCTCAGCCTGGATCTGCTTCGGGCCATGGGGGACGGTGAGGCCTGGCAGACTTTCACGGGCTTCTGGCAGGCGCGCCTGAGTGCCCTGGGGGCCGGAGACGAATCCCTGAATGCCCTGGCCGATGAGCTGGAAGCACTTGCCCGCTGGCCACAGGCCTTACTGGCCGAAGGCGAAGCCCGGCTGCAGGCCAATGCCCGCCAGCTTGCCTACCGGATCGCCAGGCTGGTGGCCGGCATCCTGCTTGCCGAGCAGGCTCGGGCGGGAGACGAGGGGCCTGCCCGATCACGCCGAGAGGCCATTGCCGGGCGTTGGATACGGCAACATGTAATGCGGGGCCCGGCCGGCTACCCAGCCGACGAGGCCGAGCGGATTCTTTCACTTTGAGAGGTTGACTATGTGGCCAGTGCTGGTGGCCCTGGGTGGATTTCTGTGCTTTTTTCTCGGCTGGCGGTTCTATTCCCGTTTCATTGCCGAGCGCCTGTTCCGGCTGGAAGCCGATTTCCGGACACCCGCCCATGAATACAATGACGGCCTGGATTTCGTGCCCACCAACCGCTTCGTCCTCTGGGGGCATCATTTCACCTCGGTGGCGGGGGCCGCCCCCATCATCGGCCCGGCCATCGCCGTGATCTGGGGCTGGGGCCCAGCCCTGGCCTGGATCGTGCTCGGCACGGTACTGATTGCCGGCATGCATGACTTCGGCACCCTCTGGGCCTCGGTGCGCCACCGGGCCCGTTCCATCGGCAGTATCGCCGCCGAAGTCCTGGGGCCACGAGCCCGCAGCCTCTTTCTCTTGATCATCTTTTTCCTGCTGTTGATGGTGAACGCGGTCTTCGCCGTTTCCATCGGCACGCTCTTCGTCAATTTCCCGGAAGCGGTTCTGCCCTACTGGTTCCAGCTGCCCATTGCCATGGTCATCGGCTTTCTGGCCTACCGTAGCCGCATGCCGCTGCTCCTGCCCTGTCTCATCGGCCTGGCGCTGATGATCGGTCTGGTCTTCGTGGGCGCGCAAGTGCCCCTGAGTCTACCGGAGGAGCCGGGTGGGGTGCCGGACATCGCCTGGTGGGTACTGATCATGCTGGGCTACGGGGCACTGGCCTCGCGTCTGCCGGTCTGGTTGCTGTTGCAGCCGCGGGATTTCATCAATGCCCACCTGCTGTTCCTGGGGCTGTTCGTCATCTATCTAAGCCTGTTCGTGGGCCGGCCCGAGTTCGCCGCGCCCTTCATCAACCAGGATCTGCCGGCCGATACCCCGTCCATCATTCCCCTGCTGTTTGTCACCATCGCCTGCGGCGCCATTTCCGGTTTCCACGGCCTGGTCAGCTCCGGCACCAGTGCCCGGCAGCTGAACAAGGAGACCGATGCCCGCTTCGTCGGCTACCTTGGGGCCACCGGCGAGGGCCTGCTGGCACTGGCCGCCCTGCTGGCGGTCTCCGCCGGCTTTGCCGGTCTGGCCGAGTGGCAGGGCCATTACGATTCCTGGGCGGCGGCCAGCGCCGGGGGCATTGCCGCCTTCGTCACCGGCGGAGGCAATCTGCTTGGCAATCTGGGCATCCCGGCGGTGATCGGCACCACCATGATCGCCATCATGGTGGTGGCCTTCGCCGCCACCACCCTGGACACCAGCATGCGCCTGCAGCGCTTCATCCTGGCCGAGATCGGTCGCCAGTATCGACTGCCGGCTTTGAGCAACGTCAACCTGGCCACCCTGATCACCTTCCTGGCCTGCGCCGGGCTCGCCTTCGGCGCCGACCCGGATAATCCCGGTGCTGGCGGGATGGTGCTCTGGCCCCTGTTCGGGACCACCAATCAGCTCACCGCCGGCCTGTCCCTCCTTGTCCTGAGCCTGATCCTGGCACGCCTG
Source organism: Natronospira elongata (assembly GCF_034931365.1). Lineage (NCBI taxonomy): Bacteria > Pseudomonadati > Pseudomonadota > Gammaproteobacteria > Natronospirales > Natronospiraceae > Natronospira > Natronospira elongata. Next base: position 102,550 of record NZ_JAYGII010000003.1, on the reverse strand, counting down.
GGCCGAGCGGTGATCTTTACCGCCATACCCTTTCTGTTCGTCGCCAGCATGACCACCTGGGCGATGTTGGTGAATCTGTCCCGCTATCTGTCCGACGGCAATTGGTTGCTGTTGGTGATTGGCGGGCTGATTTTCGCCCTCAACATCTGGCTGATCCTGGAAGGGGCCCTGGCGGCCCGGCGACTGCAAAAGACCAGATCCGATGTCCCTGAGTGATCGCCTGCGCCAACTGGCCCGGGCCTACCGGGACTTCTACGAACTCCCCATGCGTCGGGCCGTGGCCCTGGAACAACGCCGACGCGAGGACTTTCTGCGTCTGCTGCTCATGTCCGAAAGCCTGGGCCTGCCCAACCCGGCCGCCTGGTATTGCCTGGAACTCATGCCCTTCGTGATCGAGGACTACCACGCCTGGCACCGGCGCATGGGCATGGAGCACGCACCGCCGGGGGGGATTGGGTGTTGTTGAGCAGCGAGCTACGAGCTACGAGCAGCGAGCTGGCCGTGCAAGATCGATGGCCAACTGTTTTCTGCAGAACCCGAGCTTTCCGCAGGCCCTTGGCCGGTACAACCTTTCCGGAGGGGCAGGGCGATATCGTTGGCACGCCCAGCTCGCCGCTCGCCGCTCGTAGCTCGCTGCTTTCTCCTAAGGAGCACTCCCATTGATCTTCCGACCCGATACACCGCAAGCCATCTCCCTGCCTCCCATCGTCCTCCTCGGCGGCAAAGGTGGCGTGGGCAAGACAACCTTGTCGGCGGCTTTGGGCCTGGCGCTGGCCGAGCGGGGAAAGCGGGTGTTGCTGGTGTCGACGGATCCGGCCCATTCCCTGGCGGATTTGCTGGAGCAGCCGCTGGGGGATGCGCCCCGGCGGGTACAGGGTGGTTTGTTTGCCCGTGAGATTGATCCGGAAGCGGCCCGGGCGGCTTATCTCGATACCGTTCGGGACAATATCCGACGCTTCGCCCAGCCCGAGTTTCTGCAGGAAGCCGAGCGCCAGGTCATGTTCGCCGGCCAGCACCCCGGGGTGATGGAGTCGGCCCTGTTCGAGGCCCTCTGCCGCTGTCTTGATCAGATCGGGCAATGGGATCACATCATCGTCGATACCGCGCCCACCGGTCATACCCTGCACCTGCTCACCCTGCCCCAGGCCATGGGTGCCTGGACCGAGGCCCTGCTGGCGCGTCAGGGTGAAGGGCAGGGTGGGCCCGAGGAGGAGCGCTGGCAGAAGGCACGCGAGGTATTGCAGGCCCGCCGGGCCCTGTTCGAACGCACCCGTGACAGGCTCCAGAATCCGGCCACCACCGCCTTCCTGCTGGTTGCCAACGACGATCGCCTCAGTTTGCTGGAGGCCGAACGTGCCCGTCAGACCCTGGAGCAGGCCGCCGTCAGCATTCCCTATCTGCTCATCAACCGCAGCCAGGATGACGCCGACAGCCTGCGCCAACGCCTCCAGCACCACTTCCCCGGGCAAACCATCCACCCCCTCCCGAACGCCACCCCGCCCCCCCTCGGCCTGACTAGCCTGGGTGACTTTGCCAGGCAGTTGGCAGACGTTATGGACTGGTTATGAGAAACAGGACAAGGTCTGCCCAATTCCCCTCGCCCCTCGCCCTTAACTTCTTGCCCCTTGCCACCTCACCTAAAATCAATGACGACCGGATCATGATCGGAACTCCGCCAGGGGCCGGGTTGTTGGAACTGCAGGAAACGGGGTTCATCGGCGTTGATGTGCCAGAAGCGGACGGCTTCGATGTCTTCTGCCAACGCCGGAGAGGTAATGGCGGTATCCAGATAGCCGGACTCGCCGTGAAAGACATAGCTGTAGCGCTGTTCGGGCTCGAGTCGTTTGGCAACCATGTCCCTATAACCGGCCTCGACCAATGCCATGACCGGATCCTCGCCACCGTAGCTGTTGATATCGCCCATGATCAGTACCCGCTCGGTGCCGGTCTGTTCCTGCTTCTTCGCGAGAAACTCGGCCAGTGCCTCGGCCTGGCGGGTGCGCCGCTGGTTCCAGCAGCCCTGGCCTCGGTCGATATCCCCTTCCTCAGGGCAGCCCGTCTTGGCCTTGAAGTGGACGACTGCCACCAGTTTCCCGGGCCCGTCCTCACCAAATCGGAAATGGCCGGCAATGATCGGGCGATGATGAACCCGGCGCTTGTCAATGAAGGGGCCAGCCTTCAGTGTGACGGTATCCTCCCGCCACAGTAGGGCCGTGCGAATGGCATCGGTGCCGACCGGTTGATCAATATTGAAATGGGTATAGGCCGGCCCGGCACCGGCCAGGCGTATCGCCAGGTCGTCCACTACCTTGGGCTGATTCTCCAGCTCGATCAGACTCAGGAGGTCGGCATCCAGGCCCTCGGCGACCGCGGTCAGGGCTGATTGTTGGGCGTCCAGCGCCGAGGAGGTGTCGGCACCGCGCTCGCCGAGGGTGAGAAAGTAGTTCTCCACATTGAAGGCAGCGATCCTTGGACCTGCCCCACGCGAGGGCAGGCTTGGTCGCGGGTTGCTGGCCTCGAATGCCAGCTCGACCGGGTCCAGGGGATGGATTCGCCAGTTGCCGAAGGCGTGTGTGAGGACGCCGGTCAGACCCGGCAGTCGGTCGCCCACTCGCCGGGTACCGTTTTCATCCAGGTAGGGGATGGGTTGGGGGTCACGGCGATAGTGGGCATCATCAAGAATGATGCGCCGAGCCGCATTGCGGTCTGCCTCGTGTTGCTCGGCTTCCTCGCCAGTGAAATTACTGGGTCGGAACAGGCGTCCGTCGACGGCCAGGCCCAGGCTGCCATAACGGGCCAGATCATGATTGTCGATCACCGTGAGTGGCTGCTCGATTTCAACCAGCCGGCCTTCCAGTGCTTGCCAGCGCTCACGCTCGGTTTCGGGCAGATTGAGAGTGTAGGGCTCGGGCAGGCCGGGATGACCGCACTGCATCAACTGGCTCACCCGGCTGATCTGGCGCTGGCCACGAAACTCTCCGGCACGGCCGGCCACAACCACTTCCCGGCCCGACTCTATAATGCTCTCGTCGGCATCCAGGCCCGGGGCGTAAACAAAGATGCCCGCAGCGGGTGCCTCGCTGTTCGTCAAGCTCTGCAGGTAGAAGCCGTTGAGCCGGTCTTCACCCAGGTAATTCGCGGTGACCACGCCCCGGGCGAGCACCCGCTGGCCCTCCAGGCGGCCGTCGGTCTTGAGTTGATGAATGTCGGTGAGGCCGTCACTGGGGCAGTCGGCCAGGACCATGCCGGGCGGTGCCAGGAAGACAAGTACTACGATGCCGGTGAGAAGATGGTGCTTCATCTGGTAGTTCCCCAATTCATTTTCCGCTTCAATCATCCGGTTTCAGTGCGACAGGTTCTGTCGGACAATACTGATATCATTTGTGGGAAATTGGCAGAGGGAATCAAGTTAATGCCGCAACGACTGGATAACCGACTCGTGATCGGCATCTCCTCCAGGACCCTGTTTGACCTGGAGGACAGCCATAGACGCTTCGAGGAAGAGGGCGTGGAGGCCTATTCGGCCTTCCAGATTCGGCATGAGAATGATGTGCTCAAGCCGGGGGTCGCCTTTCCCCTGGTGCGCAAGCTGTTGCGCCTGAATCAGGGGCGGGACGAGCCCCTGGTGGAAGTGATTCTGCTGTCGAGAAACAGCGCTGATACGGGGCTGCGGGTATTCAACTCCATCGAGCACCACGAGCTGGGGATCACTCGGGCAGCCTTCACCAACGGTGAATCCCCCTGGCGCTATATCGGCCCTTTTGGCGCCGATCTCTTTCTCTCGGCCCACGGCGAGGATGTGGGCGCCGCCCTGCAGGCCGGCTGTGCCGCCGCTACCCTGGTACCGGCAGCGGCCGAGGCCAATGACAGTGATCAGATCCGAATCGCTTTTGATGGTGATGCGGTGCTGTTCTCCGACGAGGCCGAGCGGATTTTTCGTGAAAAGGGTCTGGACGCTTTCCGGGAATCGGAAAAAAGCGCCGCCCGCCGGGCCCTGTCCGGCGGTCCCTTCCGCAATTTCCTCTCCGCTCTGCATCGCATCCAGCAGGCCTTCCCGGCTGAATCCAGCCCCATCCGCACGGCCCTGGTCACCGCCCGGGATGCGCCCGCCCATGAACGGGTGATTCGTACCCTGCGGGAATGGGAAATCCGCATTGACGAGGCCCTGTTCCTCGGCGGCATGGACAAGACCGCCTTTTTGCAGGCCTTTGGTGCCGATATCTTTTTTGATGACCAGCGTGCCCATGTGGAACGGGCCAACGGCAAGGTGGCCACCGGCCATGTCCCCCACGGCATTGCCAATGAAGGAGGTGGGGCCAGCGGGCAGGGCAGCGCCTAGCTTCTAGCCCCTGACCCCTAGCCCCTGGGCTGCAACAGGCAGCGCCTGAGTAGGGCCAGACGCTGTTTCGGCACGCCCAGATAGTGCCCCAAGAGGACCAGGCGGTGGGCGAGAAAGACCCGCCAGAAGCCCGCCTGTTCCCAGTTTCGGGGCGAGCTGGTGGCGGCCAGCGGGAGCATGGCGAGCCGGCCCAGGCGGCGCAGGCGGCCGACGAAGACAAAATCCTCCATGACCGGCTCGTCCGGAAACCCGCCCAGGCGCAGAAAGCTTTCGTTGCGACAGAACAGGCCCTGATCTCCGTAGGGGCGGCGCAAAAGACGGCAGCGAAGGGCCACCAGGGCCTCGGTCAAGCGGTAACGCCAGCGCGGGCTGTCCAGACGAAAGCGAAAGGCGCCGCCGACGACCCGGGGTTCGGCCAAAGCGTTCATGAGGGCATCGTGCCAGCCGGGCCCCAGTTGGGTGTCCGCGTGAAGGAAGAGCAGGGCGGGAAAACGGGCGGCGCGGGCGCCACGGTTCATCTGGCGGGCCCGGCCCGGCTGACTTTCCAGCACGCGGGCACCGGCCTCTGCCGCGAGCGCCCGACTGGCGTCCCGGCTGCCGCCATCGACGACGATGACTTCCTCCGCACCTTCATCCAGCAGTGCCCGTACGCGCCGGCCGATTCGGTCGGCCTCGTTGAGTACGGGCATAACCACCGAGACCCCATCCCGGGGCCGCAGGCGCGGCCAGCGGCGGGCTCGTTGATACCAGTGGCGGAGCTCATGGGGCTCGTCGACATCATCCAGGGCGGGTAGCCGATGCACGGAAAGTCCCGCCGCACTGGCCCGCGCGAGGGTCTGATCAAGAACTGCCGACCCGCCCCAGGGCATATTGCGGAACAGGCTCGCGGGTGGCGGCACCGACAGACCAATGAGGTAATAGCCGCCGTCATGGGCCGGGCCGAGGACCAGCGCCTTGTCCCGAAGCGCCTCCAGCGCCTGCTGTATGAGCGCGGCATCGAGACCGGGGGCGTCGGTGCCGATGATCAGATGGCGCTGAATGCCATCCTGGTGCCCGGCCCGAAAACAGGCCAGCATCCGCTCGCCCAGGTCGCCCTCGGGCTGGGCCTTGGCGGGTAGCAGTTGGCCGAACCAGTCCTGGGCCTCGTCGACCGCCTTGGTCACCGCCAGGCGGGTTTCCAGGCCGGGACGACGGCACCCGGCCAGGGCGGCCTCGGTGATGGCCCGCAAGGCCATCTGGTGATGCAGGGCGGCAGCCCGCTCGGCGCCCACGCCGGGAATCAGCCGGGTCTTGCTGACCCCGGCCTGGGGCAGACGGCAGAATACCGTCAGCCGCTCGCTGGCGGGCGTCTCAGCCGGCACCCGGCAGCTCGCCGGATTCAAGCAGTTGGCGCACCTCGTCTTCCAGCCCGGTCATGCCGTGCTTGCGGCCAATGTCCAGGGCAACCTCGACTGGCTGGTCCTGCAGAATCCCGGCGCGCAGGGCAAACATGGCCCCCACCCGGTTGCCGCTGGCACAGTGGAATAGGGCCGGTTCGTCATTGGTCGCCTTCACGGCTCGATCGAAGGCTTCAACGGCGGGGCGGGTGAGCCCGTTTGCGCCATCGACGGGGATATGGATGTAGAGCATGCCCAGATCGGTGACTACCTCGCTTTGGGCCCAGTCATCGAATTCACCCACGCCCCGGAGGTTGACCACCGTGCGAATGCCGGCCTCCTTTGCCTGATAAAGGTCTCTCTGGTCAGGCTGGCCGCCAATCAGGGTTTTTTCGTCAGGCTGTGTCTTGTCGGGGATGTCGGGCATCATTGATTCGTTCTCCGGGCTGGCAGCCACCTGGCCGCCAGCAGCGAGGAATAGCAAGGTTGCAGTAATGGCAAGGATTCGCATGCTTGTTACTCCCGCCGCACTCGCGGCTGTCTGTAGTATTCGGACTTACTGTATATCAGTATAATCTAATACTCAATCCCCTGTCCCGAGAATGCTCTGTTATCCTCCCAAATGATGACCCACGGATAACAGAAGGAGCCCGGCTTGCCCAGCATACAATTCCATGGTGCCGCCGGTGGCGTGACTGGAGCCTGTTTTCTGGTCGAAGCGGCCGGTCGCCGCGTCTTGCTGGACTGCGGCATGGTTCAGGGCAACGCGGAGGAAGAAGGCCGTAACCGCCAGCCCTTTCCCTTCGATCCGGCCGAACTGGACGCCGTGGTCCTGAGTCATGCCCATCTTGACCATTCCGGACGCCTGCCCCAGTTGATTCGTTACGGTTTTCGGGGCTGGATTCATGTCCATAGTGCCGGCCGGGACATCACCGAGATTCTCCTGGAGGATGCGGCGTGGCTGGCCGAGAAGGAGGCCGAGCAGGCATCCCGTGACAGCAATAATAGGGATGAGCCGCCGGTGGAGCCCCTGTTTACGCGGGAGGACGTGGCCCAGTGCCTGGCGCAGATGAGCCCGCTCGACTACGGCAAGCTTTACGAAATCCTGCCGGATATTCACCTCAAGCTCCACGATGCTGGCCATATTCTGGGGTCGGCGGTAGTTGAATTGCGCAGCCAGGAGGGTGGTGCGGAGAAGCGATTGGTCTTCACCGGGGATCTGGGTCAGCGCGGGGGCGCATTGCTGCCGGACTGGAAGCCCCTGGAGCAGGCCGATCTGGTGTTGATGGAAAGCACTTATGGCGACCGCCTTCATCGTAGTCGGAAAGACACCGAACAGGAGATCAAGGAGATCTTGCAGTCTGCCGCCAAGGGGCGTGGCAATGTCCTCATTCCGGCTTTCGCGGTGGGGCGTACCCAGGAGCTGTTATATCTTCTGGGCAACCATTATCAGGATTGGGGCCTGGAGAAATGGCATGTATTTCTCGACAGCCCACTGGGCATTCGCGCCACTGAAGTGCATGCGCGACACCATCGTTATCTGCGCTCGAAGGCAGCTGACTGGGTCCGCCAGACCCGCTTTCGTTTTCCCAATCTGCGCATTACCGAAACCGCCGAGCAGTCCATGGCAATCAATCGGATCCAGAGCGGGGCGATCATCATCGCCGGCAGCGGCATGTGCACGGGCGGCCGCATTCGTCACCACCTCAAACACCAGCTGAGCCGTTCGGTGACACAGATCATGATCACCGGTTTCCAGGCTCAGGGCACACCGGGTCGTCAGCTGGTGGACGGTGCTGATTCCATCAACATCTGGGGTGAGGACATCCGTGTCGGTGCCCAGATTCATACTGTCGGCGGCATTTCCGCCCATGCCGATCGTGACGAGCTCTGTGCCTGGCTGGAGGGTTTTCGCCTGCCGCCGGCCGTGGCTCTGGTGCATGGCGAGGACGAGCCCCGTCAGGCCCTGGCAGCTACCCTCAAGGAGCGTTTTGCCATTGATGCAGCCATACCGGCATTGGGTGATCGGCTCGAGTATTAGCGAACTTCGGACTGGATGTCCTGAGATTGATCCGAATCAAGAAAGTCTTTGAGTTATCTTCTAAGCTATCGTAAGTATTTCAGGGAAGGGGATTCGGGAACATGCTGGCAATCGTATTGCTGTTGTCCGGTGCCTACGCCGCCGAGGATTTTCCAGCAGAGGCCGGTTATGCCCCAGGGGGGGAGCGGGCCTGTGTCATGTGCCACATGCCGGATGATGAGCATCCCCTGGCTGCCATTCGGCATACACCCCATGGCATGTCGGGGGATCCGCGCAGTCCGGCGGCGGGCTTGCAATGTCAATCCTGCCACGGTCCCAGTGCCGCCCACCTCGAAGTGAAGGACGGGGTAAGGCCGCAGACCGCCGTTCCCTTCGACCAGGATACCCCCGCCAAGACAGCCAACCGCGCCTGCCTCGACTGCCATGACGATTACAGTCAGCGTCACTGGCACGGCAGTGGCCACGAATTCGCCGAGGTCACCTGTGCGGACTGTCACCAGTCTCACACGGCCGTGGATCCCATGATGCGCCCCGGGCCTGCTCGCGAGGCGGTTTGTCTTGAATGCCACAGCAATGTCCGCAGCGAGATTCACCGGCCCTCCACCCATCCCATGCGGGCGGGGCAAATGAGCTGCATGGACTGCCATGCAGCTCACGGCAGTCCCAGCGAAGGGGAGCTGGTGGCGGCCTCTCTGAACGAAACCTGCTACGGCTGCCATGCCGAGTTCCGTGGCCCGGTCCTTTGGGAGCATCCGCCGGTTCGAGAGAGTTGCAGTAACTGCCATGAACCCCATGGTTCGGTACATGACAATCTGCTCAAGACGCGGGCGCCTCAACTCTGTCAGCAGTGCCACTCGGCCGCTTTCCATCCCAGCACGGCGCCGGATGGCAGTGGCGTTCCGCCCCAGGGCGCATCGGCTTCCATGCTGCAGCGCAATTGCATGAACTGTCATACCGATGTTCATGGCTCCAACCATCCCTCGGGTGCGGGGCAGACCCGATGAGTCGGCGACGGTTTGCCGCCAAGGGCCTGGTTCCCTTCTGCCTGTTGGCGGCAGGGGTCGCGATGGCCGAGACCGGTGAGCAGACGGAAGAGGCCGAAACCGGTCAGTGGCATGAACTCCATCTGGACCTGGGCCTCGGTGTTCAGACAGGGCAGGTCGATGGCATGGGGCGCAGTGACAATCTGAGCGGTGAGGGTCTGCGTGGTATTGGTGGTTTTCGCATGGACTGGCGTACCCTGACGGATGCCAAAGAGCCTGCGTCCCTGTTCCTGGCGGCGGAACAGCCCGGGCCGGGTATCACCCGACTGGACCTGGATTACAACCGCCAGGGTGAACATCGCACGCGTTTCAATTTCCGCGAACTGCCGCGCCGGCTGGGGGACGGTCGGACCCCCTTTCTGGGCGCGGGCGGCTATCAACTGGGATTGCCCGAGGACTGGGTCGGTGCGCCGGGAACCGGCGGCATGGAGCGATTGACCGAGTCCCTACGTCCGACAGCCTATGAACAGCTACGGCGCAGCATGCAGCTGGCTCATGAACGTCGCCTGTCCCGGCACTGGCAGCTGCACGGTGAAGTCCGTGAGCATCGCCGTACCGGCACCCGGCCGGTGGCGGCGGTGATTGGCAGTACCGGTGGCAACTCCCGCGCGGCACTGGTGCCCGCCCCGGTTGACTACACCACCCGGGAGGCCGAGCTGGGGCTTCGTTATCAGCGTGATGCCTTTCACCTGGAGGCCAGCTACTTTCTGTCCCTGTTCGACGGCGGCAATAACATGCTGCGTTTCGACAACCCCTTCGCCGGCGTCGGCGGCTGGGCGCCGGGGGTCTCCTATCCGGATGGGCAGGGACACCTGGGCCTGATGCCGGACAATGAGAGTCACCAGTGGCGCGTCGGCCTGGGCTATGTCTTCTCGCCCACCCTGCGACTGTCCAGCGACCTGCAGATCGGGCGCAGTGAGCAGGACGAGGACTTCCTCGGCTACACCATCAACCCCAACCTCGACGTGGATGAGGCCCTGCCGAGAGACAGCCTGGAAGGGCGGATTGACCTGCTTCGTGTCGCCACGCGCCTGAATTGGCGGCCCATGAATCGACTGCGGGTGGATATCCGTCATCGCTACGAAGATCGTGACAATCGCACACCGGTGGATGTGTTCAATTACATCGGCGGTGACGCGGTCAATCAGAACAGTGGTGAGGCCCATTCCCGGGCTCGTCTGAATCTGCCGGTGAGTTTTACCGAGCAGCATCTGGAAACACGCATGGCCTGGCGTCTTGATGGCGGTGGACAGGTGCACGGGGCCTGGCGGCGTGAGCGTATTGACCGTGATTTTTCCGAGGTGGGTCGAACCGAGGAAGATCGCTTCACCCTGGGTCTGCGCCAGCGCCTGGGTGACAACCATGCCTTGTCCATGGAGGCCCAGCGGGCACGGCGCAGCGTGGATGACTACGATGCCACCGCCGTCTACTTTCTCACCCGGACCGAGGTCTATACCGACGGTGTGGCTGAGGCGGTTCGTTTCGACAACCACCCCCTGCTCCGTCGCTACAATCTCGCCGACCGCAATCAGACCCGAGCAAGAATGCGCTGGGACTGGACCCTGAGTGACAGTGTTCACTTTGGCAGTGACGCGGCCTGGTCACGGGATAATTACCGCAACTCCCCACTGGGCCTGGAAAAGGGCAGCAGTCTGGGGCTGGCCTCGGATCTGGTCTGGCAGTTCAGCTCGGCCTGGAGTACCGACACCTTCCTGTCCCTTGACCGCATTCGCGCCCGTCAACGCAGTCGCAGCTTCCGTGGCTTTGCCAAGGAGGTGGAGTCCCAGGATCCGGATCGTGATTGGTGGATGGACAATGAAGATCGCATTGCCACTCTCGGGGGCGGCCTGGAGTGGGAGCCGGACGAGGGTGATTTCAAGTTGCGCTTTGAGTGGGCGGAAAGTGCCAGCCGCAGCGAGTTCGCCATCGCCTCGGGCCCAGCCCTGGATCTTGAGCCAATCCCCTCGGTTCGCAGCCGGGGCCGTACCCTGTCACTCAACGGTCAGCATCGTCTCGGAGACGGCCTCAGCCTGCAGTGGAACTGGTACCACGACCGCTTCCGCAGCAATGACTGGGCCTGGGATGACGTGGAAGTGGATACGATCAACTCCGTCATCGGTTCCGCCCAGGACTTCGGCAATGAAAGCGTTAACTGGTATAGCCTGAGTCTGCGCTGGGACCTGCGGCCGGGCTGAGTGGTAGGACTCTCTATTCAGAGGGTCCTTAGGGGTGAGGAGTCAGGGGCTCCCTGGTCCCCACCCAAACATTTCCTCCGCGTCTATGCGTCTCCGCGCGAGGCCCCGCTTTTCCTCACCCCTGACTCCTTACCCCTCACTCCTCACTGTCTTCCAGCCGTCCCACCAGCATATCCTCAAGCATCGCTTCGGCGGCCTTGGTATGGGGGCGGCCATAACCCTTGGTGTCCCAGCCCTCTGTGCTTTCCTTGCCACACCACTCATACATGACTGAGGGCGGGGTGGGGTGGTCGGGGATGTAGTCGGTGACGTCATAGACCTTGCCGTGGATGGCCTTCCAGCAGCTATCCGGGTTGTCGTGCTTGGCCAGTTCTTCCTTGCTGATCACGGGCAGTTCATCGTCGTTTCCTTCGGCACCGGCATCAGGTGCCATCAGCCCGACGACCAGAAGCGTGCCGATGACGCTCCAGAAAGCAACGAATGCGGTGTAGGCAAGTTTGTTCATAGGAAATCAAACTCCTCTGAATGAAATGAAGTTTTGGGAACACCCAGTTCACGAGCAATATCGCGAGCTATGCGGACCAGCGGAGTCGGCCCGCAGACGAACCACTCACGCTCTGCCGCATCCGGACAATGTTCGACAACAAAGGCACGATTCAGTGCACCGTGTGTCTCGAAGAAATGATCCAGGCAACGAAGATTGCTGGAAGCCTCCGCGGCAGCCTGAAGCTGGTCGTGATAATAGGCCCGCGAGGGGTCATTGGTGCAGTTGATCAGGAAGCTGTCACCCCAGTGGCCGCCCATGCGGATATGTTCGGCGGCGCTGACGAATGGGGTGATACCAATGCCGCCGCCGATCCAGAGTTGAGGGCGTTCGCGGCTGGCGGGTGGGAAAAACAGGCCGTAAGGCCCTTCCACGTCCGCCTCGGTGTCGGTCTGCAGGGACTGCAGGGCGCGGCTGGCGTCGCCCAGGTCCTTGACCGCGATTCTCAGCACTTCCTCCTCTGGCGCCGAGCTGATCGTGAAGGGGTGTTCCTCGCCGCGACCGTTGGCCAGCGTTGAATCATGGGGCGTGAAGTAAATGAACTGGCCGGGTTCAAAAGCCAGGCGGCGACCACGCAGCGGGAGCAGGCTGATTTCCACCACGCGATCAGCCAGGGTTTCCACTCGGCTGACCCGGTAGGGCCGGCGCTGGACTCGTCGGGCAATGGTAGCCCGCCAGGCAAAGACCAGCACCGCCAGGCCGCCCAGTCCGCCCCAAACCGTGAGACTGAGATGGGTCGGCAGGCTGCGGGTCAGTGGCAGGGTGTGGACCAGGCCTGCTACCAGTGCCAGACCGGCGAGAAAGTGGAGCGCCTTCCAGCGCTGGTAGTTGGGCCGGCCAAAGAACTGAAAACTGGGCGCGAGGAAGATCATCATGGCCATCAGGCCCAGCCAGCCGGCCCACATGGCCCAGTCGGCCGCCGGTGGCAGTAGCACTTCCAGCATGGCCGGCTTGCCATAGGGCAGCCGTGACAGGGCCATCAGCGGTGGATGCAGCAGGAGCAGCAGAAAGGCGCCCAGGCCGAGATAATGATGCTGCTGCCACAAGCGGGTCAGGCCACCGAAGGGGCGGTCGAAGCCGGGAATACGCACACTGAGAATGGCGGCGGCCAGCAGGCAGGCGAGGCCGGCCACCCCCGCCAGGCGCCCGAGATAGGCCAGCCATTGGCCGGCATCGGCCGCCCCCGGCCAGGCAAGCAGTCCGGCCAGCAGGGTGGGGATGAGAACAAGCGCCAGGCTCAACCAGTCTCCGGGATAGCGCACTGCCTTGCTCCTTGGGTTTCCTCAAACTCCCAGTCTAGTCACTCCACAGGGCTGGGGATTGATCTTGATCAAGCCGCCTTGCACTCTGCTGCCTGAGACAGACGCCAGCGCATGATTATCTTTTCGGCCTCGACGATGAACAGAATGGGTAGACTGACCGCCAGGATCAGCGCCCAGCTCTGCCAGGGCAGGGCCTGGGTTCCAAACAGCACCTGCATGGGCGGCAGAAAGGTGAAGGCCGCCTGCAACAGAATCACTAGGCCGATGGCCGCTGGCACCCAGGGGTTGCCCAGCAGCCCGCCCTTGCGAAAGATGGATTCATGTAGCTGGCGGCAGTTGTAGAGGTAGAAGATCTCGCAGGCCACCACCGTGTTGACTGCCGCCGTGCGCGCGGCCTCCAGGCCCAGCCCCGTGCTCATGTGCCAGTTGAACACCCACAGGGTGGCGGCCAGGATGAGCCCGGAGACGAAGACTACCCGCCAGACGATCATGGGGGTGAGCACCGGCTCGCCGGGTGGTCGCGGCGGTCGTTCCATGATCCGCGCCTCCGCCGGTTCGAATGCCAGCGCCAGTGCCAGGGTGACCGCAGTGACCATGTTCACCCACAAGACCTGCACCGGCGTCACCGGCAGCACCATGCCCAGCATGACCGCGGCCAGAATCAGCAGGGACTGGCCGCCATTGGTGGGGAGGATAAACAGCAGGGATTTTCGTATGTTGTCGAATATGGCACGGCCGGTGCGAACTGCCGTGGCAATGGTGGCGAAATTGTCGTCTGCCAGCACGATCTCCGATGCCTCGCGGGCGGCGGCCGTGCCCTTCTGTCCCATGGCTACACCCACGTCCGCGCTGCGCAGGGCCGGCGCGTCATTGACCCCATCCCCGGTCATGGCAGTGACCTGCTCCCGGGACCGCAGGCCCCGGACCAGGCGCAGCTTGTCGTCGGGGCTGAAGCGGGCGAAGACATCCGTGTTCATGGCGGCCTCGGCGACCGCGTCGTCATCCAGGGACTGGAAGTCCTTGCCGTTCATGCCGCTTTGGCCATCGCCGATGCCGAGCTGGCGACCGATGGCCAGGGCGGTACCCAGGTGGTCGCCGGTGATCATCTTGACCCGGATCCCGGCCCGGTGACAGTCGGCTACCGCCTGGATGGCCTCGTCCCGGGGTGGGTCCTCCAGGGCGATAAGACCGAGCAGAATCAGCTCTTCATCAATATCCGATTCGTCCAGGGTGGTCATGTCCGAAGCAACCGATTTCATCGCCAGTGCCAGGGTGCGTTGACCCCGCTCGGCAAAGGCGTCCTGTCGAGCTTGCCAGTCCCGGACGTCGAGGGCCTGCCGGCTGCCATCGGCGGCCAGGGCCTGGCCGCAGCGTTCAAGCAAGAGTTCCGGGGCCCCCTTGACCAGGATCAGGCCCTTGCCGTGGTGATCGTGGTTGAGCGTGGCCATGTAGCGGCGCTCGGACTCGAAGGGGATGGCATCGGTACGGGGCCACTCGCGCTTGCAGTGACTGCGATCCAGTTGCGCCTTTTCCGCCAGCACCAGCAGGGCCGCTTCCATGGGGTCGCCGCTGATCCGCGTCCCTTCTTCGGTGCGCTCCAGGCCGGCTTCATTGCACAGACATCCCCCCAGCAGGAGCTTGTCCAGGGCCTGGTCATCCTCCCCGGGGCGCTCCAGCCGACCCTCGGCGGTATAGCCGGAGCCGCTGACCGGATATTCGCCCCCCAGCGTGGCCAGTGCCCGCACGGTCATTTCATTGCGGGTCAGGGTACCGGTCTTGTCGGAGCAGATGACGGTGACCGAGCCCAGGGTTTCCACCGCCGGCAGCCGCCGCACAATGGCCTGGCGGCGGGCCATGATCTGGACTCCCATGGCCAGGGTGATGGTGATGATGGCGGGCAGGCCTTCCGGGATGGCGGCCACCGCCAGGCTGACGGCGGCGAGAAACATTTCGGCGGCGGCCATGTCCCGCCAGAATACACCCAGGATGAAGACCAGCGCCGCGAGTGTCAGGATTACTACCGTCAGTTGATGCCCGAACTGGTCGATTTTTTTCAGCAGCGGTGTGCTGATCGATTCCACATCCTCGGTGGCCTGACGAATCCGGCCCAGTTCGGTGTTTTCACCGGTGGCCACCACCACGGCGCGGACCTGACCGGAGGCTACCAGGGTGCCGGACCAGAGCATGCTGCTGCGATCCGCCAATACCGCGTCGCCTTCCACCGAGTCGCTTCCCTTGTCCACGGGGACTGACTCACCGGTGAGGCTGGATTCATCTGCCCGCAGTCCCCGGGCCTTGAGGATGCGCAGGTCGGCGGGGATTCGGTCACCGCTTTCCAGCAGCACCACATCTCCCGGCACCAGTTCGGCGGCGTCGATCTCACGGCTCTCGCCCTGGCGTATCACCCGTACGCGGGTCACCAGCAGCTTGCGGATACTGTCCATGGCGCGTTCGGCGCGCCCTTCCTGTATGAAGCCGATCAGGGCGTTGATTACCACCACGCTGAAGATGACGGCTGCATCCAGCCAATGGCCCAGCAGCACGGTGATGACACCGGCTGCCAGCAGGACGTATATGAGGACGTTGTTGAACTGGCGCAGGAAACGGCGCAGGGGGCTCGGCCGCTGAGATTCCCGAAGGCGGTTTTCGCCATATTGATCGAGCCGTCGAGCGGCCTCGTCGGGACTCAGGCCTTCGTTGCCTGAGGCCAAGGCCTCGAGTACCTGCTCCTTGGTCTCGGCGTGGGGACGGGCAATGGACTGTTCCTGCATGAACGGCCTTGTCCTTCGTTGGGTTTTATCAGCTTGTGATTATGTCCGATGGAGAAGGCAAGAGAAAGGTGGCCCGGGAATCAATCGATGGTTCCCAGGGAATGATCTACAGTGGCTCAGGCCTGTGCAGCGCAAAGCCCTGGGCACGATGGATGCCGATTTCCCGCAAGGGCGCCAGCAGTTCAGGGCGTTCCACGAACTCGGCCACCGTCTGCATGCCCATGGTCTGGCCGATGCGCTGCATGGCTTCCACCATCGCCCGGTCCTCGGGGTTCTTGTCCAGCTTGCGAATGAAGCTGCCATCGATCTTGAGGCAATCGAATTGCATGTTCCGCAGATAGCCGAATGAGGACAGACCACTGCCAAAGTCATCCAGGTGAATTTCGCAACCAAGCTGGCGGAGCTCCCGGAACAGGGCATTGGCTCTTGCATAATGGGTCATGGCGGCGGTTTCGGTGATTTCGAAGGCGAGCCGCTCGCCCTTGATACCGTAGTGACGACAAGACTGGCGAATGAAGCTGAACAGCTCGGAATCATCCAGGGTAAGACCTGACAGGTTGATGGAGAGCATTTCACCTGTGCAGAGACCATCGGCCAGGTGCCGGAGAACCCGGTCGATTACCCATCGATCCAGATCTGGCATGATTTCGTAACGTTCCGCGGTGAGGATGAAGTCTCGCGGCAGGATCAGTTCACCCTCCTCATTACGCATTCTGAGCAACACTTCTCGCCGGGCTTGACCTTCTTTGTTCAGGGGGATGATTCGTTGCCCGAAGAGCAGGAAGCGGTCTTCCTTTAGTGCATGGCGCAGACGTTCGAACCAGCCGATCTCCTGATGCCGCACTCGCAGCAGCTGATCGTCTGCATCATAAACCCTGACCTGGTTCCGTCCGCTTTCCTTGGCGGCATAGCAGGCCAGGTCCGCCTGCCGCAGCAGCTCCGCGCTGGACTCTTCGCCACCGGAAAAATGGACCAGTCCAATGCTGGCCCCGACATCGAAGTGGCGGTCCCCGACCCGGAATTGAAAATGGCGCAGTGCCTCCATAATCTTGCTTGACAGGTGCAATCCCTTGTCTCGACTGCAGTTCTGCAGCAAGACGCCGAACTCGTCTCCCCCAAGCCGGGCCAGATAATCGCTGCCACGGACGCATTGGCTCATGACACCCGCCACCTGCCGCAGCATGTCGTCCCCGGCCACATGGCCGCAGCTGTCGTTCACAATCTTGAAACGGTCCAGGTCAATGTAGAGCAGGGCATGTTCCGTGCCGGCCTGCTCGGCTCGGGTCAGCGCCCGCAGGCGTCGGTCGAATGCGCGCCGGTTGAGCAGGTTGGTCAGGTGATCATGGCTGGCTTCATAACTGAGCGCTTCCTGCGCCCGAATTCGTTCCAGTTCGGTCTCCACCCTGGCAGCAAAAATGCTCAGGATGTTGCGAATCTCACCGGATTGTTCTTCCGCCATGGGGCGGTCATCAATCACCACCAGGAAACCGAGCACATTGTCGTCAGGATCGCATAGCGGCAGCGCGGTATAGCTTTCTGCGGACAGTGTTTGCAGCAGCGCATCTTCGGGGTAATGCCGTGCCACTTCTCGGCCAATATGAACGGTCTCCCTGCCGGTATTCATTGCCAGGGGGGAGTGACTCAGTTCGTAGGTGATGGTGGACCTGAATTCCCGACCGTCCCAGAAGGCCAGAGACTTGAGCTGGGGGCGGGTGCCCTCGAAGAGCTCGCCGACCAGGGCGTAGCGGGCCCCCAGGGCGGTTGCCAGCTGACGGGCGATCAGGCGAAAGAAATCCTCGCCACTGCCGGAGGCTGTTCCGGTGGCAATGGCCTGGAGTGCGTCCTGGGCCCGTTTTTTCTCAGTGATGTCCCGTAGTACAAGGCTTGTGCGCTCACGGCCCGACGAATCCAGATAACGAGTACAGACCACATCACCGGGGAAGGACTCGCCGTTGCGGCGTCTCAGCGGCAGCTCTCCGCGCCAGAATCCACGCTCTCGACGAGCGTCCAGGGCTTTCAGAAAATTCTCGTCATCCTCGATGAATACGAGGCTCCGGCCGCCAGCGCAGAGCTCCGCTTCGCTGTAACCGAAGAGCGTTTCCGCCGCGGGATTGGCATGGAGGATGCTGCCGCCCGGCTCGGTAATCAGGGCCGCGTCCATGCTGTTTTCGAAGAAGGCCCGGAATCGGGCCTCGCTTTCCTGCACAGCCCGTTCGGCGGCTCGTAGCGGTGCCAGATCCTGAATCGTGGTGACCAGGCAGGGGCCGCTGCCAGCCAGCTCGACGCGAGCATATGTCACCCAGACCGGAAGGAGCCTGCCCTGGGTTGTCCGTACGACCTGCTCGGAGGGGAGGTGCTTGCGATTGATCGCGCCATCAAGATAGGCACGCAACTGGCGTTGGACCGGGCCGGGTGTCTCCTGGGGAAGTAGAAGCTCGATGCCCTGGCCGCTCAGCTCATCGACAGAGTAACCGGTCATTTCCGCCAGTTTGCGATTGCTCCGAAGTATCCGGCCCGAGTAGTCCAGTACCAGCAGGCCGGTCTCGGCCGAGTTCAGGACCGCCTCCAGCAGCGACTCCTTGTTGAGCGACAGGCCCAGTCGGGTGCTGAGCTCGAGTTCGCGGTCGAGCAGCCTTGTCAGGCCCCGGATCAGGGTTTCCGCTTCCGGGCTCCATTCCTCCGGGGTGCTGCTGTGTAGCAGTCGCAGGCGTCCAAGGCCCTGGGCCAGTTGAAAACGGCGCTCAAAGCAATTGCCGCTTGCCTGTTCGGAATCAGTGCCCAGGCAGGCCGTGCCGGGTGGGCGGCCTTCTTCGATCCGCAGGGGCGCGGCACCCGGGCGCTGAAGGCGCAGGCTGAGCCATTGGCAACCCGATTGCTGGCGAATAATCGTGCACAGCAGTTCCACCGCCGCCGTTTCAGCAGCGTCATAGGCTTTGCCGTGCAGATCCACGACCTTGTTCACCGTCCCTGATTCAATGGCGAGTCCTCCTGCTGCCGACCTTGGGGCCGGGCCAGGGATGCCTGGAATCCTTGCTCCTAGAGTGATTCAAATACGGATACCATGGGGGATCAAGGAGGAAAGGAATGAAAGGCGCTTTTTGGGAGGGGTTGCCGTAATTTAGTGGGTAATTGGTTTAGAATCGCCTTTCTCTGATCCTCACTGTCGATAAAATCCGACAGGCGGAGGGCCGCCAGGCCGTCCGCTTTGCGGTAGGATGCAGCCCCATTCCATCAAGCAGGGCAGATCAGGCAGCGGTATGAGCGAATCCCCCCACGAGGTATTGCGGTCGGTATTCGGTTATCAGGCCTTCCGTGGCCATCAGCAATCGGTGATTGAGCAGGTCCTCTCCGGCGGTAACGCCCTGGTGCTCATGCCCACCGGCGGTGGCAAATCCCTCTGCTACCAGATTCCGGCCCTGATTCGACCCGGCACCGCCGTGGTGGTCTCGCCCCTGATCGCACTGATGCGCGATCAGGTGGAAGCCCTCCGTCATAGCGGCGTGAAGGCGGCCTGCCTCAATTCCTCCTTGCCCCCCGACGAGCGCCGGGCGACCGAACAGGCCCTGCAGGCCGGGGAACTGGACCTGCTCTATGTTGCCCCGGAGCGTCTGCTGCAGGGCGCCTTTCTGGCCCGTCTCAGCCAGTTGCGGATCGCTCTTTTTGCCATCGATGAGGCCCATTGTGTATCTCAGTGGGGACACGATTTCCGTCCTGAGTACATGCAACTGGATTGCCTCAAGGAGCGCTTCCCGGGGGTGCCCCGGATTGCCCTGACTGCCACCGCCGATGCCCGAACCCGGCGCGAAATCGAGGCACAGCTCTTTCCCGACGGGGTGGAAACCTGGATCAGCAGCTTTGACCGGCCCAATATTCGCTACGGTGTTGGGTCCAAGCAGAATGCCCGTGACCAACTGCTGGGGTTCATCCGTGAGCGTCACGCCGGCCAGTCCGGCATCGTTTATTGTCTGAGTCGGAAGAAAACCGAAAGTCTGGCCGCCTGGCTGGCCGATCAGGGTGTCAATGCCCTGCCGTATCATGCCGGCATGTTGGCCGAAGAGCGCCAGTACCACCAGCGTCGTTTCATCCAGGAAGAGGACCTGGTGATTGTCGCCACCGTTGCCTTCGGCATGGGTATCGACAAACCGGATGTACGGTTCGTGGCCCATATGGACCTGCCCCGGAGCATCGAGAGCTACTATCAGGAGACCGGCCGGGCCGGTCGGGATGGTCTGCCGGCCGATGCCTGGATGGTCTATGGGCTTCAGGACGTGGTCCAGATTCGCCAGATGCTGGCCCAGTCAACTGCCCCCGAGGCTCAGAAACAGGCTGAACGTCGGCGCCTGGAGGCTTTGCTGGGCTTTTGCGAGTCCACCGACTGTCGCCGCCAGACGCTGTTGGCCTATTTCGGTGAGGACCATGCCGGTCAGTGCGGGAACTGTGACAATTGTCTGCAACCGCCTGATACCCGTGATGTCACCGAGCAGGCTCGCATGCTGCTGTCCTGTGTCTATCGCACCGGGCAGCGCTTCGGCGCCCACTACGTCATTGATGTCTTGCGCGGCAAGGATGATGAGCGGATTCGGCGCAATGGTCATCACCGCCTCAGCACGTTCGGGATCGGCGAAAAACTGTCCCGCCGTCAGTGGTTCACCGTCACCCGCCAGCTATTGGCTCGTGGTTATCTGGAAGCGGACGCGGAGGGGCACGGCAGTCTCTTTCTAAGTGAAGCCTGCCGGCCTTTGTTGCGGGGTGAAGAAAGCCTTCGGGTAAGGGAGGATAAGGCCAGTCAGCGTCGCAGCAGAAGTCGGGCGACGGGGGAGGCCGCACCGGCTGGCTGGGAGGCCCTGCGCCGCTGCCGCCGGGAGCAGGCAGAGGCCGAGGGCGTGCCGCCCTATGTGATCTTTCACGATGCGACGCTCATGGAGATGCTGCGCATGCGTCCCCGTAGCCTGTCGGACATGGCCCGTGTCCCCGGTGTCGGCCAGGCCAAGCTGGAGCGTTACGGGCAGCAGTTTCTCGATGTCATTCGCGGCCTGATGGAGGCCGAGGCGGGCGGTACGGCGAGCCACCATCAGACCTTGACCCTGTTCCGTGAAGGCCACAGTGTGGATGCCATCGCTGCCCGCCGCGAACTTGCCGTGGTCACCATCCAGGATCATCTGGCCCGCTGCGTGGAAGAGGGCAGCCTGGAGTTGCAGGATGTGATTACACTCGAAGCAGCGGAACTGGAGACCATTCGTGATGCCCTCATGCAGGAGGGCGAACCCGCGTCCAGACTAAGGCCCGTGCACGAAGCCTTGGACGAAGTCTATGACTTCAAGACGCTTAAGTTGGTGCGCGCCGCCCTGATCAGGGAAACCTCGGAGCAGGCTGCTGTGGAGACCGTTTCAATCGGGTAGAATGCTGCTTTCGGAAGGGGGGAATCCTATGCAAGCTTGGCATCTTTGGGCTGTCGTGGCTCTGCTCTTGGCGCTGGCCGAACTCATGGGCGGGCAGTTTATTCTGCTGGGCCTGGGCCTGGCCGCCGCTCTGGTCGCTTTGGTCTTGGCCTTTCTGCCTGGCATGGGACTGGCGGGGCAGCTTCTGATCTTCGGTGTTGCCGCCGCGGTGATCGTGCCCGTGATCGTCATGATCTTCCGTCACTATTTTCCCGAAGGTGGCGTGTCGGTCATGAACGAGCCGGGCGGCAAGGCGGGACAACCACGCACCGTGGTGGAACGCGACGGGCGTGTGGGCGTGGAGATCTATGGTGATTTTTATCCGGCGGAGTTTCCCAGTGGTCTGAAGCCGGAGCCCGGCATGGAAGTGGTGGTAACCCGTTTCCGAGGAATTGTCGCCATGGTTCGTGCAGTCAGCGCTGATTGAGTTGTTTTGTCGTTACTGAATCCTTAAAGGGGTAAGCAATGGAAGCAAGTATTATTGTCATTGGCCTTTTGGCCGTTGTCATCGCCATCTTTCTGGCCCAGGGTCTGCGGATCGTCCAGCAGTCCGAGTGCATGGTCATTGAGCGGCTCGGCAGTTTTCATCGGGTCCTGAATCCCGGCATCAATCTGATCATTCCCTTTATTGATCAGCCGCGCCAGGTGACGGTCCAGGCCTATACCCGCAGCGGCCAGCGGATCATGAGCAACACCAACCGTATCGATCAGCGTGAGACGGTGCTGGACTTTCCGGGGCAGCCCATGATCACCAAAGACAACGTGGCCGTGCGGGTTAACGGCGCCATCTATTACCAGGTGGTGGATCCCAAGTCCGTGGTTTATACCGTGGAGAACTTCGTCCTCGCCGTGGAAACCCTGACCCGCACCACCCTGCGTTCCGTGGTGGGTAACCGGGAACTGGATGACCTTCTGGAAAACCGGGACGAGGTCAACCAGCGTCTGCTGGAGATCCTGGACGAGGCTGGTGAGAAGTGGGGGGTCAAGGTGACCCGTGTGGAGATCCAGGATATCGATCTGCCGGTTGAGATCGAAGAGGCCATGCGGGCCCAGATGACCGCCGAGCGTAAGCGCCGCGCCACCGTCACCGAGGCCAATGGTCATCGTGAAGCGGAAATCAAACAGGCCGAGGGTGACAAGGAGGCTGCCGTGCTGCGGGCCGAGGGTGATCGGGAAGCGGCCATCCGCCGGGCGGAAGGTGAGCGCAAGGCGATTGAAACCATTCTCGCCGCCGGCGGCGATCGTGGTCTGGATGCAGAACGGGTGACCGGTTACCTGCTGGGCCTGGAGTATCTGCGTACCCTGCCGGACATCGCCAAAGAGGGCGACCGGGTCTTCCTGCCCACGGAGTTCAGCCAACTCGGCAGCACCATCGGTGCCTTCAGCGATCTGGCCGGCAAGTTGCGTCAGCAGGGCTGAACCGCTCTTCTCTGAGAGTCATAAAACGGCGCCCCAAAAGGGGCGCCGTTTTTTTTGGAACCTCTGGTCGGAGGTTCCTTAGTCGAATTCCGGGAAATTGCCCGGGCTGTTCAGGTTCCAGTCGTAGTCGATGTAGCGGATACGATTGGTCCCATCAAGCTTGTCCGCCACTCGCTCATCGCCGTGCTTGCGAATCCAGTCACGGACCGACCCTTCTTCCCGCTCATAGTCTTGCTCATACCAATCGAAAAGACTGGAAAGCATCAGGGTGTTACCGTCCACATGCAGTTGGCGGTCAGTGTTAAGGGCACGGCGGGTATTTTCCGCATACAGGTCATCGACATTATCCGTCGTGTACATCTGGGCACGGAGCGGGGGACAGCCCACAGAGGCGCAGTTGACCGCGAAGTGGACACGGGCATCCGCCCAGCCTTTGTCCCAGGCTTCTTCACCGAGCAGGATGCCCTTCTCCATCTGGTCCAGACTGTATTTCTTGCCGCCGATATCGAACAGTTCACGCTCAAAGACATTTTTCCGGAAGGGGTTTACCCGGCCGCCATAATCCCAGACCGACTCCACCACTTCGCCGTCCGGGCGCTCTTCCAGAATGTGGGCGATCATGAAGAAGTTGTAGGCGTTCAACCAGAAGGCATTGAAGCTCTCCCGGTCGTCTATCCGTGAAGGGTCAAAGTCTGCAAGCGCCGCCCTTTGCTGCTGGACAAGCGCCATGGTCTCGTCCTTGGCCAGTGCCTGATGATAATCGAAAGCCGTCACCAGGCCGTCATGGTCCAGGTCTTTCTCCGTCAAGTGTCGATCCAGGATCTGCTGGAAGTCATTGAACACCTTTTCCAGGGAGGTCGCACTGGCGGGCGCAGCCACAATGGCCAGTGCCAAAACAATCACGCCGGCCCAGGGGGTGGTTCTTGCTGATTTCATCGTATGCTCCATTTCCAGTCGGCCAGGATTTGCTTAGACGGGGCAGACGCGGGGCTTGTTACAGAGAGCGCTGACGAAGTTTCCATTTCACCAGTCCGGCGATGAGCAACAGAACAGCAAGGATGAACAACGGCAGCAGTTCTCGGCCACCCAGCGCCTCATCGCCCCGGGCTGCGGTGGCAAGGCCATGGATGGCGCTGGCATACACCCACCATTTGACCCCCAGCCCCACCAGGGCTGCGGCGATGAAGCCGGGCAGGGGCAGACGGAGGATGCCGCCGGCATAGTTGACGATGGAATGGGGAAAGCCGGGCAGAGCCCGAAGGGCTGTCTGGGTCAGGAAGTCTCCGCGTTGTTCCAGCAGCCCGATCACCCGTCGGGAGGCAGGGCCGACACGCCAATCCCGGCTGAGCCGGCCGGAGAGAAAATAGGCCCCGACGGCCCCAGCGGTCGCACCGGATACCAGAACGGGGACGGCGATCCAGGGGGGCAGAAAGGGCGCGATTGCCCAGATGACGGTGCTCCCCGGCAGGGCAAAGGTGAACAAGAGGATCTGCACCACAACCAGTAGGGCCAGAGTCAGGGGGTTGCCCGCCAGCCTCTCTCCCCAGGCAAAGACCGTGTCCACCTCCACCGGTTGCCATACAGCGAAGATCAGGCCAACGGCAACAATCAGAATCAGCAGCAGTGGGCCGGCAGTGGTGCGTCGATCCATTGTCAGGTATCCGGGTTGGCCCGGATGACGGCGCCATCGGCCGAGTCGGTCAGGATATAAATCGCGCCTTCCGGGCCGGTTTGCACGGCCCGGATACGGGCGCCGATGTCTTCAAAATGACGGTGGGTCGCAACCACCTCCTCACCCTCCAGTTCCACCCGAATCACCGCCCGGGCCACCAGACCGGCAATCAACAGATTGCCTTGCCAGCGGTGAAAGGCTTCGCCGCGATACTGGCTCATGCCGGCCGGGGCAATGGCCGGTGTCCAGACGTGAATCGGATCCTCCATTTCCGGAAGGGATTTGTGGGGCGTGATGCGGGCGCCTGAATAATCCACCCCGTGGGTCGCCGCGGGCCAGCCGTAGTTCGCCCCGGGCCGGATGATATTGAGCTCGTCACCGCCCCGGGGACCATGCTCGTGTGACCAGATGAGGCCGGTCTCCGGGTCGTGGATGATGCCCTGAATATTGCGATGGCCGTAGCTGTAGATCGCAGGAAGACTATCCTGATCGTCCACGAAGGGATTGTCGGAGGGGATGCTGCCGTCGGCATTGAGGCGGATCAGGCTACCCAGGTGACTGCCCCTG
Organism: Natronospira elongata; assembly: GCF_034931365.1. NCBI lineage: Bacteria > Pseudomonadati > Pseudomonadota > Gammaproteobacteria > Natronospirales > Natronospiraceae > Natronospira > Natronospira elongata. The sequence continues at coordinate 77,883 of NZ_JAYGII010000003.1, read as the reverse complement.
TCCTGGGCGGCTTCGCGGTAGTCGAATCCATCGCCCAGGCCCAGCAGCAGGGTTTCGTCGGGGAGGAAGGTCATCCGTCCACCGTAATGGACGGGGGTATCCTTGCTTGGCTCACTGTCGAAAAGTACGTCCAGATCCGTCAGTGCGTGGTCTTCCAGACGGGCACGCACAACCCGGGTGGTGTTGGCCTTGGGGGTGCCATGGGCCAGGCTCAGATAGATCCAGCCGTTATGCTCATAATCAGGATGGAGCATGACCTCGAACAGCCCACCCTGGCTGGCCACATAGGCTTCGGGTACCTCGGCGATGGGCTCCGGGTGCAGGATCCCGTCCTCGATCAGACGCAGGCGGCCGGCACGCTCGGTCACCAGAATGCGGCCATCAGGCAGAAAGGCGATGGACCAGGGGTGCTCAAGGCCCTCGGCCACCGTTTCCAGATCATAGTCATGGGCCGTGGCCGTGGACAGGGGAAGCAGGCAGATGAAGAGAATTGCTGGCAGAATGCCTTTCATGGTCGCATCATCCGGTTAAGCCAGATTTGGGAACCGCTGTACGGAGGTTCCGTTAACTTATCAGAAAGGAAGGATTGGATGAATCGGCAACGCCTGCTTGTTCCCATTGCCTGGCTGGCCCGCTGGCTGGCGGCCACCGCGGTGACCGCAGCGCTGGGTTCGCTGGTCCAGACCCAGTTCAACATGAATGCCATCGCCGCCCTGGGCGCACCTGTGGACATGTGGACACGGGTGGTGGTCAGCGTCCAGGATCTGACCGGGTTTGCCCCGTTGTGGGGGGTGCTGGTGGGGATCAGCCTGTTGCTGGCCTTTGCCGTGGCCGCTGGCATCAGCCGTCTGAAGCCGGACGTGGCAGGATGGCTGTATCCCATCGGCGGTCTGGCGGCGCTGCTGACCCTGCTGGGCCTTTTGCACGGCCTGCTGCCCATGACTCCCATCGCGGCGACCCGCAGCCTGAGCGGCACCCTGCTGATGGCTCTGCCGGGTTTGGTGGGCGGATGGCTTTTTCTTTATTTGAAACAGCCGTCGGCCGAGCAAGTCCAATCCACAAGCAGCTGACAGGAGAGTGCGTGATGGCCGATGAGAAACAGCCCCTGTTCGCCCGGGAGGTCAAGGAGGCGGCGGAAGAGGATGAACTGGTCTCGGAATTCAAGGCCGGCAACCGCTACCTCGCCGTGCCGCCAGAGATGGCCGGCTGCAGCTTCGGCCCGGACATGAACGCGATCCAGGCTGAAAAGCCGGAGGTGAATGGAGACGATTTCCCCCTCACCCCCGGCAGTTCAGAGGGCACCGGCCTGGAATAGCCCGCTGGCCTAAAAGTTCGGCGGTCGTGCCTGATGATGCTCGGTGGCGACCTGCCAGGCGCTGACCACTTCCAGCAGGCGATCGTCTTCAAACAGGCCGCCGGTGAAGGTGATGCTGGTCGGGCGCTCCCCTTCGTCAAGGCCGTTGGGGACGGTCACGGCCGGGTGGCCGCTGAGATTGGTGGTCAGCAGGTTGAGATTGCCATGTGAGGGCGCGACATAGACGTCCACCTCGGCCACCATCTCATGCATTTCCTCGATCAGCCGCTGGCGTAGACGATTGGCCTGCAGGTATTCCACCGCGGGAATGAAGCGCGCTGCCCGGAACACATTGGGCCAGGCGAATTCCTCCTGGCGGACCAGCTCGTCTGCCTGACTGTCTCGAGTGAAGGCATCAAAAGCGGTGGCCGCTTCCACATCGAGGATGAGTTGCATGGCCCCCAGGGGTAGATTGGGCAGGGCAACGGGGCGCAGTTCCGCGCCGAGCGCCTCCAGATCGTCCAGAACCGCTTTATCCTGTTCGCTGGCGCCTTCGAAGGTGTTTTCCAGATAGCCGATGACCACCCCCTCCAGGCCTTCCCGGGGCTGATAGTCGAAAGCCACCGGGTGCAGGCTGACATCCTTCCCATCCGGTCCGTCGATGACGGCAAAGACCCGGGCGGCATCATCCACACTGCGGGTCATGGGCCCGACCTTGTCCATGCTCCAGCTCAGGGCCATGGCCCCATGCCGGCTGACCCGGCCGAAGCTGGGACGTAGTGCAGTGGTGCCGGTCCGGGTGGCGGGGGAGACCAGCGAGCCCAGGGTTTCGGTGCCCAGTGCAAAGGGCACCAGCCCTGCCGCGGTTGCAGCACCCGAGCCTGCAGAGGATCCGCTGGCACCCTGTTCCAGCTCCGGGTCCCAGGGATTGCGGGTGGTGCCGCCATACCAGACATCCCCCCAAGCCAGCGCCCCGAGAGTCAGCTTGGCGATCAGCACGGCGCCGGATTCATCCAGCTTGCGGATCACCGTGGCGGTTTCATCAATCACCTGCTCTTCGAAGGGTGCCGCGCCCCAGGTGGTGCGGGTCCCCTCCACGGCAAAGAGGTCCTTGGCGCCATAGGGGATGCCATGCAAGGGGCCCCGGTCGATGCCGGCCGCCAGTTCCCGGTCGGCGGTCTCGGCCTGAGCCAGGGCACGGTCCTCGGTGAGGCTGATGACCGCTTCCAGGCGGTCGCCGTGCTCGCGCAGGCGGCCGAGAAAGAATTCGGTCAGTTCCACCGAGCTGATTTCGCCGTTGCGCAGCAGCGCGCCAAGCTCCGACAGCGACAGCCAAGCCAGCTCGGCATCGTCCGCCGGGCGGCTGAAGTCTTCCGGATAGGACCATTCCGGTTCCACCGGGTCTGAGCGATAGTCATAGCCGATGGGCCGCGGATCGAAGACCAGCGCCGGTGCCTGCGGGTTGGGAATGAGCGTCTCGCGCATCTGCTGGTAGCGGCTGCGGTGGCTTTCCAGGGTGTTCTGCATCAGCTCACGGTCCTCGGGCCGGAAGGCCAGGTCCATCAACTGTTCCGCGGCAGCGGCATTGGCTTTGGAGACGCCTTCATCCGGGGCGGGGTCGGGGGCAAGCCAGTAAGCACCCAGCCCGCCAAGGGCCAGGCCAAGGAAAAACAGCAGGGGCGCCAGTAGTCGCATCGCTCACTCACCTTGTTAGCATCAACAGGAGCCTGAGTGTGCCACAGACGGGGCGAAGGAATCCCAGGGCAAAGGGAGAAAAGACGCCCCGGGGCCGAAGCCGCCGGGGCGCTTGTGTTACCGGGCCAGCTTTATTGCCTAGCGGGCCGGTTCCGCATACTCACCAATCCAGTCACGCACTTCCTTGTACCAGCGAATGGAGTTGTTGGGCTTGAGAATCCAGTGGTTCTCATCCGGGTAGTAAAGCATGCGGCTGTCGATGCCCTGATGACGCAGGGTTCGGAAGATCTCGAAACCCTGCCCCACCGGCACCCGGTAGTCTTTCTGGCCGTGGATGACCAGTGCCGGTGTGTGGAAGTCGCCGGCCAGGTAATGGGGCGAGATCTGCTCATAAATATCATGCTCCCAGAAGTCGCCGAAGCGCTCACTGTGGACGGCAAAGTCCGCCGACATTTGCGAGTACAGGTTGTACACCGGGGCATGAATCACCAGGGCATTGAAGGGGTGCTCCTTGGCCAGCAGCACGCTGGACAGATAGCCACCGTAACTGCCGCCACCGGCCACCATGCGATCGGCGTCAATCCAGGGCTGCTCGGCAAACCACTCCGCTGCCTTGACCGTATCGGTGTAGGGTTTGGTCATCCAGTCCGGGTTGATGGCATCGGTAAACTCCTGGCCAAAGCCGGAGGATCCATGGAAGTTGTGCCAGGCGGTAACATAGCCCCAGGAGGCGAAGGTCTGGGCATTCCAGCGGAAATGGAAGCCGTCGGTGATGCCGTTGTGGGGACCACCGTGGATGAGCAGGAAGAGCGGGTACTCCTTGCTCTCATCGAAACCCGGCGGGTAGTGGACCCACATCTGGATTTCCTGGCCGCCGTAGCCCTCATAGGTCACCGACTCATAGCTGCCCAGATCCACGTCGGCCAGAACCTCATCATTGAAGTCGTCCAGTCGGCTGGCTTCGCCTCTGTCGCCGTCCACCCGAACGGTACGAGGCGGGTAAAGGAAGCTCTGGTTGCTGGCCACCAGAACGCCGTCGTCGGAGATGGACAGGCCGCTGAAGTTGGTATCACCGGTCACCGCGCGCGGCTCACCGCTCTCGCCGTCAATGAAGTAGATGCGGTTGGTCCCGGCATCGTCGATGGCGCCGTACAGGCCGCTGCCGTCCGGGGCCCAGATCAGACCGGACACCGAACGGTCCCAGTCCTCGGTCATCATCCGCTGCTCGCCACTGTCCACATCGTGGAACATGAGCTGTGCCTGGTCGGCATAAAAACCGCGAATATGCTGGCGGGTGAAGGCCAGGGTGCGGCTGTCCGGGCTGAACAGCGGGTTGCTATCGGGCGCTTCATTGTCGGCGGTGATATTGCGGGCCTCATCATCGCCCGGGGTCACCAAGAAGAGATCGTATTCCGGGCTGACTCCGTCCCGGGCACTGTCGGCCTGAAAGGCTAGCAGTGATTCATCGGGGGCAACGTCATAGCTGCCGGCACCGGCTCCGGAGCGGGACAGTTGCAAGCCGGTGGGCTGGGTAATGGCCTCGATGTCGCCGCCATCCGCCGGAATCCGGAAGATATGGTTCTCCCTTGCCTCATCCAACCAGTGGTCCCAAAAGCTGTAGGGTAGGTCGTCCCAGGCGTGAGCGGAGACGGGGTCCTCCTGCTCTTCCTGGATTTTCTCGGCCATCTCGTCCCAGTCCTTATCGGGCCAGATGCTGCTGACGAAGTAGATGTGCTCGCCGGCCCATTTGATGCCGCCGGCCCCGGTGGGCACCTCGGTGATCTGCTCGGCTTCACCGGGGGCATCCATGGGCAGGCGGTAGACCTGTGGCCGCTCATCGTCGCCCCGCACGCTGGTAAAGGCCAGCCAGGAGCCGTCGGGGCTGAACACCGGATTGCTGCCCCCCGCCTCGTGGCGGGTGAGCTGTCGCTGGCGCTCACCGTCCTCATTCAGCAGCCAGAGATGCGTTGTGGCTTCGTCACTGTCCACATCATAGGACGTCACCGGCACCACCACATGGCCACCCGCCGGCGAAATCACCGGGCTGCCCAGGCGGTCCATTTCCCACAGAACCTCCTTGGACAGGGGATTGAAATCTTCATTATTACCATTGGCCTCGGCACAGCCCGTCGCCAGGAACAGGGCCAGCCCGACCATCAAGAAACGTTTCATGTTTCCCTCCATTGTCTGCGCAGTCTCGGGATAGGGGAGGCCGCATTGTTACACAATAACGATGCTGGGCGGCAAGTCTTGGCAGGAATGGTTGGCCATGGATGGCCTGCCCCGGGTTTTCAGCGCAGAGCTGCCATCGTCCGATTTGTCGAAAATGAGGGGAAAAATCGACACGATGGCTTGATGTGTCGAGCCCATCGACATAGGCTGGTCCTGAGAGGCCATTGTGTCGAAAAATGATGAGAAAATGAACATGAGCTGGCGTCCGGATCAGGCATATAACGAGCTGCCCCCGCTGCCGCCGCCGATAGAGGCGGTGGAGACCCGGGCAGTGCTCAAGGCCTGTATTCCGGCCCGGGCCGCGCTGGCCGAACTGCGCCAGGCGGGTGAGCTGCTGCCGGACCAGGGCCTGCTGGTGAATCTCCTGCCCATGCTGGAGGCCCGCGACAGCTCAGAGATCGAGAATATCTTTACCACCACGGAGAAGCTATTCCGCCACGCCCGCCATGAGCGGGGTGCCGATCCGGCGACCCGAGAAGCGCTTCGCTACCGAAAGGCGCTGGAGGAGGGCTGTCGACTGCTCGATTCACGGCCGGTCTGTACGGCCATGGCCGTGGAGCTTTGTAGCCTGATCCAGGACCGGCCCATGGAAATCCGCCGTTTGCCTGGCACGGTGATTGATGATGCGGCCCGGGACGAGGTGATCTATACCCCGCCCGAGGGCGAAGACCGTATTCGCGAGCTTCTGGCCAACTGGGAGACCTTCGTGCATGGCGAGGATGACCTGGACCCATTGATCAGAATGGCGGTCAGCCATTACCAATTTGAGGCCACTCACCCATTCATGGACGGCAATGGCCGGACGGGGCGGCTCCTGAATGTGCTGATGCTGATGGAACGGGGGCTGCTGACATTACCTATCCTCTACCTCAGCCGCTACATTGTGAAGAACAAGGCGGATTATTACCGCCTGTTGCTCGGCGTGACTCGGGACGGGGCGTGGGAAGAATGGATTCTCTTCATGCTGAACGGGGTCGAACAGGTATCGACCTGGACTTGCGACAAGGTCGCCGCCATTCGTGCGCTGATGGATGACACATCCGCTTATGTCCGCCAGCAATTGCCGCGGATATACAGCCACGAGCTGATGCAGGTGATTTTCGAGCAGCCCTATTGCCGGATCAGCTCGCTGGTGGAGCGTGACATCGCCAAGCGTCAGACGGCGTCGGTGTACCTGAAGGACCTCGCCTCTATCGGGGTTCTGAAGGAGGAGAAAGCGGGCAAGGAAAAGCTATTCGTGAATCCGAAACTGATGCGGCTAATGTCGCAGGAAAGCCACGAATTCGAGGCCTGGAAGACGTCATAGGCGCGTCAGGGGGCTGCGAACAACCGAGCTTGGGACTGGGGCTGGCCAGAGGCTCGTGTCAATCAGAGCTTTTAAGCAAATCCCTCCGCTGTCAGGCACAAAAAAGCCCACTGCCTGAAACAGTGTGCCCCGCAATTCGTCCATGGGATACGCTAGCCTTCCTCAAAGGCGCCCTCGGCCTGCAACTGCGCCAGCAGCTCATCCCAGGTGTCCAGGAACAAATCCGTGGTGATTCGCTGTGCGTGGTAGCAGACGGCTATCAGCGGCTGGGGATCCCGGTCTCTGGATAGTGCCCGCAAGGCCGCGATATAGCGATGGCGGTCGGCGGTGGTCACAATCAGCCGGGCCTGCTCGGCCGCGCTTAACTCCGCATTGGCAGTGAGCCGGGCCACGCGCCCGTTCCCGTCGAGGAAGGGATGAACTTCGTTCACCAGGAAAAGGGTGAAGACCGCCCGAGCAAAGGGATTGTCCAGTGACGCCAGGTAGTCGTAGCCCAGTGCCAGGGAGCCCTCGACCAGAGCCTCGTCCATGAAGGTGTGAGCACCGGCGCCCACTGGGCCAGTCCGGAACTCACCGGGGCGCCATTCCGGCCGTTGTGCCATCAGTGATTCGTGTCTCTCCCGGATGAGTAGCTGCAAGTCCTGGCTGCTTTCGGGCGTGGTGTCGGCAAGCTGACGGCGGGCGAGGGCGAAGGTGCTGGTGATGTCATGGCTGTCGGCAACGGGGCGACCCGGTGCCGGGCCGCCCTGGAAGACCAGCGCTTGAGCTTCCTCGATTAGAAAGCGGGTACCTTCAATGTAATTAGAGAAATAGGCTTCGATGAAGGCCCGCCGGTCGGCCTGATCCGGGGTCTCGTTTGTCGGCCGGGGCGGTGTGGTCGAATGCCGCAGGGCCTGTGCCAGGCGATCAAAGCGGTCCTCGGCGGTGGGGCAAACGGGGCGGCCCGCAGCGCGGGACAGGACGGCTGATGGGCCCAGAATCCGCCGTGATCGCCGTTTCCCGGTAATGGCCCCGATCATTTCCTCGAGCAATCGGGCCTCGCGGTTCATCCTCAGATCTTGCCCGAGGCGGCTTGCCTGGTGTCCCAGGTCCTCAAGGGCGCCAAATCCTTCCCGTAGCGCGTAGCGTTCGCAGTGTTCCTGAACCGCCTTGCTGCCCAGGGAGCGGGGCAGCCCCTTTTGAGCCCGGCTCACCGTCAGGTTTTCCAGAAGCGCTCTGGGGGTGGATGCCCAGTAGAGCTCGCCGACGAACGGTCTGTCGCCGGCAATCGGCCCGGGCCCGGGCGCCAAGCGCACGGTAATACCTGGCAGCGTTACCGACTGGCGATGACGGGCGCCGACCAGAAAGATTTCGCTGGCGCCGATGGGGGCGGCTTCGAGGGCGGAGCGGTAGCCGACCACATAACCGGGGTATTTGTGGGCGAGAACCCGCCAGAGCCTCGGGGAGCGCAGGATCTCGGCCGGCGTCTGGTCTAGGATGGTCGTATAGATGCCGGGCGCGATGCGCTGCAGTTCACCGGCCTGGGCAGCCCGACGAAGACGCTTGTCATGGGCTTGTTCGCCGCTTGCGAAGACCAGATCACTCGTCGATGTGTCCGCCCTCGTCATATTTGCGCCCCAGACGGTCAAGAATCTGTCCAGGATTCTCTCATTTGGGCGGTAAAATGTCCATATTATTCGTATTGAGACAATTGCTGACTTGCAGTGGTTATTGCGTGCGCCAGCTTTGCTCCTGATTCAATCCATCAGAAGTGCTAAATGCACCGGATTTTTGAGCATGCACGAATGGGCTGGATCAGGCGTTTACCGTAGGTTCAAATCCTCCCCTCTAGTGGCACCAGACACAAAAAAGCCCACCGTCGGGAACGGTGGGCCGCAGATTAGTGGTCGGGGTGAGAGGATTTGAACCTCCGGCCCCTGCCTCCCGAAGACAGTGCTCTACCAGGCTGAGCTACACCCCGACGACAGGCGCGGAATAATACGGTATTGACCGCTGAGTTGCAATCCGGGCAGATCGCTTGGGACGGGCTCGGGCCTCGGGCAGCGGTGGCTCCGGGCTGGGGTAGGGACGACCGTAACGGGGCCCAGGGCGGGGCGTCCGATGCCTATCCTTACAAGTGGAGATGATCGCCATGGATCATGCAAAACGCCTGAGAGTTTCCCTGCTGGCCCTGCGGACCGGGGTCTTTATCGTCATGTTCATGTGGGCTCTGGACAAGATCGTGGCGCCGGATCACGCCGCGGCCGCGTTCGAGAATTTCTACATGCTTGAGGGCATGGGGACCGGCATTCTGGCGGCGATCGGGGGGGGTGCAGATACTGGTCTACCTGGCCTTTCTGCTGGGGCTGTTCAAGGCGGTTAGCTACGGCCTGGTTCTGGCCATGCATGGGGTGTCGACGCTGTCCAGTTGGCAGCAGTATCTGGCCCCCTTCGATCACCTGCTGTTCTTCGCCGCCTGGCCCATGCTGGCGGCCTGTCTTGCCCTGTTTCTGCTGCGGGATTCGGACACCCTGTTCAGCATCGACGCGTCCCGTCGCTGGGGCTAGACTCGAAGGTCGAGCTGCTGAACGGTGCCGATCTCGCCGTTGAGGCCAAGATACAGGCCGGTCTTACGGGTCTGGCCCAGGGTGTTGCCCTGGGGGTCCGTTAGCGTGAAGGGGGTGTCGGTCCGGTCCAGGGAGATGGCGCCGATGCCCATCTCGCTGAGATCGCTGACGTGAAAATTCCCGGCGGCATCCCGGTGCCATATGGCCAGATCCTGGTAGATGCTGTCGCCCGCATCGATCCAGCCGTTGCCGTCGTCATCATGTCGGGCCAGCTCCTGGAAGCCCTGCCCGGTCTCGGGCCCGAAAAGCTGGGCGCCACTGGTGATCTGACCCTTGCCGTCCGGGTCGTGGACCAGGAAGCCGCTGCCCGGTTGCAGGAAGGGCATGCCTTCCAATTGGCCATCAATGGTCAGGTCGAACTCGATAGGGTCCGGGCCAAGCTGGGCCGCGGCTGCGTCGAAGTTGATCACCAGGGGGTCCTCCAATGGCCCGCCCCGGGTGGTCAGACTGTTAACGCTGAGCGATTCGAAGTCCCTCGCCATGTCCAGGTGCACGATAAAACTGATTTCCCGACCATCCCGGGTCTGGACGATGCCGATGGCCTGAAACTCGCTGTGTTCCCGCTCCCGTCGCCACTCTATTTCCTTGAGCTCCACGGACCAGCGAATCTCGGGGAGCAGCGGCTGGTCCAGAACCGGCCGGCTTGCCGTCAAGGGACTCTCTTGATTGGGTGTCTGCGGATTCAGCGATTCACCTTCAAAGACCTGGAAACGATGCCCGGCAAGGCGTTCCAGGATTGCTTTCATGATCGATAATTTGAGGGCGTCCCTGGCAGAAAGCCGCATACCCTCTTCCGAGAGCTGGCTTTCTTCAAGCGGGCGCTGGCTGGCTTCTGTGGTTGTGGCAGGGGTCTCAGCAGGCGGCACGATTTCCACCTGCATGCGGCTAAAGGTCACATTAAGGGAGCGCGATTCCTGGTAATGACGGGATTCAAGCCGCAGGGCAGAGTTGGCAATTTCCACGATAGGACCTCCCCGGGACAGAGTCCCTGAGAAGGTTAACGGCCCCAATCCTGACAACTTGAGTTCTGGGGGCTGGAAAGGCTCAGCTCGCCCGTGCCACGGAGAAGCGGGCCAGCTCGGCCAGGGCCTTGCGGTAGGGGGAGTCGGGCAGTTGACCCAGGGCGGCTTCGGCCCGTTCGGCGGCCCGGCTGGCCTGTTGGTGGCAGTAGGCCAGGGCGCCGGTTTCATCCAGGGCCTTGATGATCGCGTCGATCTGGTTGAGGCCACCCTCTTCAATGGCGCGACGAATCATGTCCCGGTCTTCCCGGCTGCCCTCGCGCATGGCGTGGATCAGGGGCAGGGTTGGTTTGCCCTCGGCCAGGTCGTCGCCCACGTTCTTCCCCATGTCTTCGGCCGAGGCGCTGTAATCCAGCACATCATCGGTGATCTGGAAGGCCTCGCCCAGGGCCATGCCGTAGTCATACAGGGCCTGCTGCTCTGATTCGCTGCTGTCAGAGAGGATGCCGGCGCAGCGGGTGCCGGCGGCAAACAGGGTGGCGGTCTTGCGCCGGATCACCTCGAGGTAGCGTTCCTCGGTGGTGTCTGGGTCATTGCAGTTCAAGAGCTGCAGGACTTCGCCTTCCGCGATCTGGTTGGTGGCGTCGGCCATCACATCCATGATCAAGGGGCGCTCCAGGGAGACCATCATCTGGAAAGAGCGGGAATAGAGGAAATCCCCCACCAGCACGGCGGCCTCGTTGCCCCAGAGGGCATTGGCGGTATCCCGACCGCGGCGCAGCTCGGAGGCGTCGACCACATCGTCATGGAGCAGGGTGGCGGTGTGGATGAACTCGATGACCGCGGCCATGGTGACCGGATGCGGGCCGTCAGCCCCGGCGGCGCGGGCGCTCAGGAGCACCAGCAGCGGGCGCAGGCGCTTGCCGCCGCTATTGACGATGTAGTGGCCCAGTTGGTTGATCAGGGCGATATCGGAATTGAGCTGGCGGTGGATTTCGCAGTCTACGGCGTCGAAATCGTCCTGGACGAGCTCACGAATCTGCTGCAGCGACATGATAATTGGTTCAGGGTCCGGTGCCGTGAAGGCCGCTGATGCTAGCAGCCCCCGGCGGGTGCGACAATGGCGGCGGGGCAGGAATTGCCCATGATGTGGCGGGGGTTTGACCCGCGGGCCGGAGAGGGCTAAAATGCGCGGCTTCGCTCTAGGGCCTTTAGCTTTCTTTGGAGACAAGACCCGATGTACGCCGTAATCAAGACAGGCGGGAAACAGTACCGCGTCAGTGAAGGTGACATTATCCGCGTCGAGACCCTTGGGGCCGGCGAGGGTGATTCCGTCGAATTCGACAACGTCCTCATGATTGGTGAGGAAGGCAAGGAGCCGAAAGTGGGTGCTCCCTATGTCGAGGGCGGCAAAGTGACCGGCACGGTCAAGGCTGAAGGCCGCCACAGGAAAATCGACGTGATCAAGTTCAAGCGGCGCAAGAACTATCGCCGCCACTATGGTCACCGCCAGCCTTATACCGAAGTGGAAATCACCGGTATCAAGGGCTGATTTGTTTCGAACCGTTTGCGACGAGGTAAGTCGAGATGGCACATAAAAAGGCAGGTGGTAGTACACGCAACGGTCGCGATTCCGAGTCAAAACGGCTTGGTATCAAGCGCTTCGGCGGCCAGGCCGTGAGCGCCGGCAGCATCATCGTGCGCCAGCGCGGCACCCAGTTCCACCCCGGCGAGGGTGTGGGCATGGGCAAGGATCACACTCTGTTCGCCACGGTGGACGGCAAGGTGTCCTTCGTCACCCGTGGCGCCAAGAACCGCAAATTCGTCTGCATCGAAGCAGACTGAAGATAAGCGGTTTTGCTAGCTTCGCAGGCCCCGGTAGCGTCGCTGCCGGGGTCTTGTCGTATGGGCCCCGTTGATGGCGGGGAAAGATCCGGCGTCCAGGCGGCGCTCGGATGTCCCCGCTATCAACGGAGCAGTAATTGGCGGCGAGCCACGAGCAGCGGGCTCGTGGCTCGCCGCTCGCAGCTCGGAGCTTCCCAGTGAAATTCGTCGATGAGGCGACAATCAGGGTTCAGGCCGGGGACGGCGGCAGCGGCTGCGTCAGTTTCCGTCGTGAGAAGTACGTGCCCAAGGGTGGGCCGGACGGCGGTGACGGCGGTGACGGTGGCAGTGTCTGGCTGGTGGCCGATGAGGGCGTCAACACCCTGGCGGACTTTCGTGTCTCGCGCACGTTCAAGGCCCAGCGCGGCGAGGACGGCATGGGCAAGAACCGGACCGGGCGTAGCGGCGAGGACCTGGAAGTGCCGGTGCCCGTAGGCACCATTGTCCATGAAGCCGATACCGGTGAGCTGATTGGCGATCTGGTGGAGCATGGGCAACGGCTGCTGGTGGCCCAGGGTGGCTGGCATGGATTGGGCAACACCCGCTACAAGTCCAGTACCAATCAGGCCCCCCGCCAGTTCACCACCGGCACGCCCGGGGAGAAGCGGCGCCTGGCCCTGGAGCTCAAGCTGCTGGCGGACGTGGGTCTGCTGGGGCTTCCCAATGCCGGCAAATCCACGCTGATTCGGGCCCTGTCCAATGCCCGGCCTCGAGTGGCGGATTATCCCTTCACTACCCTCCATCCCAACCTGGGCGTGGTCTCCCTGGGGCCCTTGCAGAGCTTTGTGATCGCCGACATTCCCGGCCTGATCGAAGGGGCCGCCGAAGGGGCGGGTCTGGGGATTCGCTTTCTGAAGCACCTTCAGCGCACGGGGCTGTTGTTGCATGTGGTGGATGTCCAGCCACTGGAGGGGGACCCGGTAACCAATGTGCGGACCGTGGTCCGGGAGCTGGAAAAGTTCAGTGCCGAACTTGCCGGACGAGAGCGTTGGCTTGTGCTCAACAAGATCGACACGCTGGCGCCGGAAGAGCGAGAGGAAATGCAGCGCCTGATCGTGGACGAGCTGGACTGGCAGGGGCCGGTTCACCGGGTCTCGGCCGAGTCGGGCGAAGGCACAGAGGTCCTGGCTCAGGCCATCATGCAGCGTTTGGAAGAGAAGCGTGCGCTGGAGGCCGAGCAGGCGGGGAAGGTCACTGGTGATACTGAAGCTGATCGTGAACCGGGGCAGGCCGATTCGTCTGAAGAATAATGAATGGCCGCCCACAAAAAAGGCTCCCCTCAGGGAGCCTTTTCGAAGATGGTGCCGAGGAGAGGACTTGAACCTCCACGGGGTTGCCCCCACCAGCACCTGAAGCTGGCGCGTCTACCAATTCCGCCACCTCGGCAATGATCGGCGCTGCCGATCAAGGCCGCGAACTTTACCGTTGCCGGTGGCGGTTGTCAACGCGTTGCGACAAATTATCGGCTGCCGGCACCTGTTGGTGCGGCGGCGAACAATGAGACAATAGATTGTATGAGTACAGAAAATACCAAGAAACGACGCTGGAAGAATGACCCCAAGGCGGGCCGCGAGGCCCAGCGCTACGAGAACCCCATCCCTTCCCGGGAATACATCCTGAAGGTCATGGAAGAGCTGGGCGAGCCCCAGGACTTTGATGATCTGGTTGAACAACTGGGTCTGGTAGAGCCGGAGGAGGTGGAAGCCCTGGGATTCCGCGTCCGGGCCATGATCCGTGACGGTCAACTGATCACCAACCGCCGTGGCGCCCTGTGCCTGGTGGATCGGGTGGGCCTGGTCACCGGCACGGTGGTGGGTCACCGGGACGGTTTCGGCTTTTGCACCCCGGACGACGGCGGCGCCGATGTCTTCATGCCTCCCCGCGAGATGCGCGAGATCATGCATGGTGACCGTGTGGCGGTGCGTGTTGTGGACGTTGACCGCAGAGGCCGTTCGGTGGGCTCCCTGGCGAGGATTCTGGAGCGCAATACCGAGGATTTGATTGGCCGTTATTTCGAAGAGTCCGGCATCAGTTATGTGGTGCCGGATAACAGCCGCTTCAGTCAGGATCTTTTTGTTCCCCCGGAGAAGCGGGGTGGCGCCAGGCACGGACAGATCGTGCGGGTGGTACTGGAAATGTATCCCTCCCGCCGCAACCAGCCCATCGGCCGGGTGGAACAGATTCTCGGTGATCACCGGGATCCGGGCATGGAAATCGATATTGCCGTGCACTCTCACGGTCTGCCGCGGGAATGGCCGGAGGGCGTGGAAGCCGAGGCCCAGCGCTTCGGTGGTTCGGTGTCCGAACAGGCCAAGGCCGGACGCAAGGACTTCCGCGAGCTGCCGCTGGTGACCATTGATGATGAGACCGCCAAGGATTTTGACGACGCGGTCTTCTGCGAGAAGACCGACAAGGGCTTTCGTCTCCTGGTCGCCATTGCCGATGTTGCCGAGTATGTGCAGCCGGACAGCGCCCTGGATCAGGAGGCCTGGCGGCGAGGGACATCCGTCTACTTCCCGGGGCATGTCATCCCCATGTTGCCGGAAGTGCTGTCCAACGGGCTTTGTTCGCTGAATCCCGAAGTGGATCGGCTGACCATGGTCTGCGAGCTCTTTCTGGATGAGGAAGGCAAGGTCACCGGCAGCCGTTTTCATGAGGGCGTGATCCGCTCTCATGCCCGTCTGACCTACAACAAGGTCTGGGCCATGGTGCAGGGGGATAAGCAGCTGCGCTCCGAGTACGAGCATGTTCTCGGCAACGTGGAAAATCTGCACACCCTGTTCCGCAAGCTGATCAAGCGTCGGCGCAAGCGCGGGGCGATTGATTTCGAAACCATCGAGACCAAGTTTGTATTCGATGATTTCGGCAAGATCGAAAAGATCGTGCCGGTGGAACGCAATGATGCCCATCGTCTGATCGAGGAATGCATGATTGCCGCCAATGTGGCGACCGGACAGTTTCTGGAAAAGCACGGCATGCCCACCCTTTACCGGGTGCATGAGGGACCGGAAGAGGAAAAGGTCAGCGAGTTACGCGACTTTCTGGGCAAGCTCGGGCTCAAGCTGGGTGGCGGTGAGAAACCGGAGCCCAAGCATTATGCCCAGGTGCTGGACCAGGCCCGGGAAAGGGAAGATGCCGCTCTCATCCAGACGGTATTGCTGCGCTCACTGAAGCAGGCGGTCTACAGTCCCAGGAATGTGGGCCATTTCGGTCTTTCCCACGGCACCTATCTGCATTTCACTTCACCCATTCGCCGCTATCCGGATTTGCTGGTTCACCGTGCCATCAAGCACATCCTGCGCAGGTTGCCGGAGGACGAGTATCCCTACGGCTTCAAGGACATGGAGCGCATCGGCGGGCATTGTTCCTCGACCGAGCGGCGGGCCGATGAGGCCACCCGCGATGCGGCCGATACGCTCAAATGCGAGTTCATGCAGGACAAGGTCGGTGAGGAATTCGAGGGCATGATCGTGGGCGTTACCTCCTTCGGTCTGTTCGTGAAGCTCAAGGAGGTGCATATCGAAGGCATGGCCCATGTCACCTCCCTGCCCAACGATTACTACAAGTTCGATCCCGTCGGCCACCGCATGGTGGGCGAGCGCTCCGGCCGCGTCTTCCGGCTCACCGACAGCCTACGGGTCCGCGTGGTCCGGGTGGATCCGGATGAGCGCAAGATTGACCTGGAGCCGGCGGAGGCCGAAGCCGAGGCCGGTGGCAAGAAAAAGGGCAAGAAGGGCAAGAAGGCCCGGAGGCAGCGGGGATGACGGAGTTCCTCGCCGGTATCCACCCGGTACGGGCCGCCCTTGCCGCCGGGCGGGTGCGGGAGCTCCATGTGGCTGCCGGCAACAAGCGTATTCGTGAGTTGAGTGATCAGGCCCGGGCGGCGGGGATTCCGGTGCTGTCCACTGACAAGCAGCAGCTTACGATCCTTGCCGGCACCGATCGCCATCAGGGCGTGGTGGCCCGGGCCGAGCCGGGAGAGAACGTGACCGACCTGGATGATCTGGTCGCCCGGGCCGAGTCCGGGGAAGCACTACTGCTCCTGGTGCTGGATGGCGTGCAGGACCCGCACAACCTGGGTGCCTGTCTGCGCACCGCCGATGCCGCCGGGGTGGATGCGGTAATCGTGCCCAAGGACCGCTCCAGCCCACTCACGCCGGCCGCTCGTAAAGTGGCTGCCGGCGGCGCGGAAACGGTGCCTTTCCTGCCGGTTACCAATCTGGTCCGGGCTCTGCGTAGCCTTCAGGAGGCCGGTGTGTGGACAGTGGGACTGGCCGGTGAGGCCGGCCAGAGCCTCTATGAAACCGATCTAACCGGGCCTTTGGCCATTGTTATGGGTGCCGAAGCCGATGGCTTGCGGCGCTTGACCCGCGAGCAGTGCGATTTCCTCGCCGCCCTGCCCATGGCCGGGCAGGTGGAGAGCCTCAATGTCTCGGTCACCGCCGGGGTGTGCCTGTATGAGGCAGTGCGGCAGAGGGGGGAGAGTTCCCAGTGAACAGTTCCCAGTGAACAGTTCCCAGTGAACAGTTCCCAGTGAACAGTGGGGCCGTGCCTACACGAGCGCCTACTGTTTTCTGTGGATTTTGTGGGTGCTGAGTAGGCAAGGGATATTTCGAAGCAGCACGGCAGCCGGTGCTGGCACGGCCCCACTGTTCACTGGGAACTGTTCACTATATCTATCACCCCTTCGTCGAAAGGCCTTGCGCCCGCCGGCGGTTTTCCCTAAAATTTGTCGATTAATCCCCGGGCCGGCTCCGGGGCTTTTATTTTTCTGCGACGTTAACCCGCCGGCGGGCCGTTGCACTCTCTGCTTCACCGCGTCTGCGGGAGGCCGAACCCGAAGGGAGTTTTTGCAAGATGCGTCATTACGAAATCGTTTTTCTGACCCATCCGGATCAGAGTGACCAGGTCCCGGCCATGATCGATCGTTACAAGTCGATCATCGAGTCCGCCGAGGGCCAGGTTCATCGCCTCGAGGACTGGGGGCGGCGCCAGCTCGCCTATCCGATCAACAAGGTGCTCAAGGCCCATTACGTGCTGATGAACGTGGAGTGCACCAAGGAAGCTCTGGACGAGATCCTGTCCGCATTCCGCTTCAATGATGCCGTCATCCGGCATTTGGTCATCGGCCGTGAAGAAGCCGTCACCGAGCCTTCTCCGCTGTCCAAATCGGAAAGCGAAGAGAAGGAATCCGCCGCAGCCTCTGCCTGAGCGCGGCCTGACTGATCGGATATAAGAGGAGTTAGAGCAATGGCACGTTTTTTCCGCCGTCGTAAGTTCTGTCGCTTTACCGCTGACGGGGTCAAGGAGATCGATTACAAGGATCTCAACACCCTCAAGGCCTACACCACCGAGACCGGCAAGATTGTCCCGAGCCGGATCACGGGGACTGCTGCCTTCTATCAGCGTCAGCTGTCCAAGGCCGTCAAGCGCGCCCGCTATCTGGCGCTACTGCCCTACACCGACAGCCACTCCAACTAAGGGGTGCCGGTGGTCGGATCGCCGGCCACCGGATGACGGAGTCCAGTATGCAGGCGGTACTCGGCTGGATAATGAGCAGCCGCTGGCGGGCCGTGATCGGCGTTTGGCTGATGGGCGCGATTCAGTGGCTGAGTCTGCTGGGTGGTGGCCTCGTGGCTCTGGTGGCGCTTCGCCAGGGGCCCGCCGAGGGCGCGGGCGTTGCCTTCCTGGCTGCCCTCGGCTTGATTCCATTTGCGATCATGCTGGGGGCACCGCCCTGGGTCCTGCCAGTGGCTGCACTGTCGCTGTGGTTGCCGGTACTGGTGATGGCTTGGGCACTGTTGCGTACAGCGTCCCTGGCGCGAAGCTTCCAGTTGGCGGCGCTTTTCGGCGCCATGGTGGTCCTGGCCCTGCACAGCGGCGATGATACTGCCCGCCAGGTGGGCCGTGAGATGATTGACCAGTGGCTCATGCCCTTCCTGGAAGGCCGGGAACAGGGTGTGCCCGATGAGGCAGCCCTGGATCGTCTGGCCATGCTGGTCCCCGGTATGATGGCGGCGGCTCTGACAGCGGCCCTGATCATCAGTCTGATTCTCGGGCGCTGGTGGCAGGCGATCCTGTATAATCCAGGGGGATTTCGCGCAGAGTTTCACGAGCTGCGCCACGGCCAGTTTGCCGTGCTGACCGGCGGGGTTGTTTTCATCCTCGCGGCGGTGACCACGACAGTGCCCCTGCTGGATAACCTGGCCTTGGTGGCCATCCTGGTATTGATGTTCCAGGGGCTGGCCGTCTGCCATGCCTTCGTGCACCGGCGCAAGCTGGGCGGGGTTTGGCTGGTGCCGGTGTATGGCCTGCTGCTGCCGTTCACCGTGCCGGTGATGAGTGTCATGGCCGCCCTGGCCATACTGGACAATGTGCTGGATTTGAGAGGCCGTTATGCCCCTGCGCCGCAGGTCAGTGACGGCAGTGACGATTAACCGCAGAACCATCAGGTAGATGTTATGGAAGTCATACTTCTCGACAAGGTTGAAAATCTGGGTGGCCTGGGCGACCGCGTGACCGTCAAGCCCGGTTATGGCCGCAACTATCTTATCCCCTACGGCATTGCCAAGCCGGCGACCAAGGAAAACATCGCCGAGTTTGAGGCCCGCCGCGCCGAGCTGGAAAAGCAGGCCGCCGAGGCCCTGGAGGCCGCCAAGGCCCGGGCCGAGAAGCTGGAAGGCCTGAGCCTGGAGATCACCGCCAATGCGGGCTCTGAAGGCAAGCTGTTCGGCTCCGTGGGTCCCATCGACATCGAGGCCGTGCTCAATGAGCAGGGGCACGAGGTCGAGCGCAAGGAAATCCGCATGCACGACGGCCCCATTCGCGTGGTCGGCGAGCACCAGGTGGACATCCACCTGCACTCCGACGTCGACGTGACCATCACGGTCAACGTCATCGGCGAAGAGTGATCCAGGCGTGATACTGTGAGTCCGTGGTCGGCGCCTGCCGACCACGGACTCAATTGCCGGGCAGCTGCGCCCGGCCGCTTCTTTCAGTCCGCTTGTTCGTCGGGGAGGCGCAATGGTCGGTTCGGCTGAATCCTTGCCCAATTCGGAGCAGGCGGACGCGCTCAAGGTTCCGCCCCATTCCATCGAGGCCGAGCAATCGGTTCTCGGAGCCCTGATGCTGGACAACAGCACCTGGGACCAGGTGGCGGACCGGCTCTCCGACGGCGATTTCTATCGCCGCAATCACCAGATCATCTTCCGGGCCCTGGCCCGTCTCTCCGACCGTGGCGACCCCTCTGACGCGGTCACCGTCTCCGAGTACCTGGAAAAGACCGGCGAGCTGGAAGAGGCCGGCGGGCTGGCCTATCTCGGTGCCCTGGCCAAGGACACGCCGAGCGCGGCCAATGTGCGCGCCTATGCCGATATCGTGCGGGAACGCTCGGTGCTGCGGCAGCTGATCCGGATCGGCCATGAACTCTCCGAGAGCGCCTTCGCCCCGGACGGCCGCGACAGCAAGGAATTGATCGAGGAGGCTGAAAAGCGGGTCTTCGAGATCGCCGAGCAGGGCATGCGGCGCAGCCAGACCTACAGCCCCATCAAGGACCTGTTGCGTCAGGCGGTGGATCGCATCGACGAGCTTATCCACTCGGATGCCGACACCACGGGCATTCCCTCGGGGATCGACAAGTTCGATGAAATGACGTCCGGGCTGCAGCCCAGCGACCTGATCATCCTGGCCGCCCGTCCCTCCATGGGCAAGACCTCTCTGGCCATGAACTTCGCCGAGCATGCGGCGATTCAGGCCAAGCAGCCGGTGGCCATCTTTTCCATGGAAATGTCCGGCGACCAGTTGGCCATGCGCATGATTTCCTCCCTGGGTCGGGTGGACCAGTCCAAGGTGCGCACCGGGGATATTTCCGAGGAAGACTGGCCGCGGATCACCTCCGCCGTGGCCCTCATGTCCGAGGCGCCCATTTTCATCGACGATACCCCGGCCCTGACGCCGACGGAGCTGCGGGCCCGTTGCCGGCGCATCAAGCGCGAGCACGGTCTGGGTCTGGTGGTGGTGGACTACCTGCAGCTGATGCGGGTGGCGGGGATGTCAGAGAACCGGACCAACGAAATCTCGGAAATCTCCCGGGGGCTCAAGGCCCTGGCCAAGGAGCTTAACGTCCCGGTAATTGCCCTCTCCCAGCTCAACCGCAACCTGGAACAGCGCCCCGACAAGCGCCCGAAAATGGCCGACCTGCGTGAATCCGGGAGTATCGAGCAGGATGCCGACGTCATCGTCTTCATCTACCGGGACGAGGTCTATAATCCGGACACGCAGCACAAGGGCATGGCCGAGCTGATTATTGAGAAACAACGAAACGGCCCCACCGGCAAGGCCATCACCACCTTCCTGGGCAGCTACACCCGCTTCGAGAATTACATCAGCGAAGAGTACATGGAGGAGTACTGAGCGGGCGAGCAGGCGGGGGAAGCGATCTGTACTGAATAGCTGGGGAAAGCACTGACATGACGCGGGCCACGCGGGCGCGAATCAACACTGATGCCATCCGACACAATCTCACCCGGGTGCGGGAGATTGCCCCCGATTCCAGGGTCATGGCCTGCATCAAGGCCAATGGTTATGGCCATGGCCTGGTGGATGCAGCGCGAGCGCTGAAGGGCGCGGATGCATTTGCGGTTGCCTGCCTGGAAGAGGCACTGGAAATTCGTTCCGCCGGTCTCAGTCATCCCGTCATCCTGCTGGAAGGCATCCACCGGGCGAGCGAGATCCCCGTGGTGCGGGATAACGGCTTCGAGATGGTGCTGC
Organism: Natronospira elongata; assembly: GCF_034931365.1. Taxonomy (NCBI): domain Bacteria; kingdom Pseudomonadati; phylum Pseudomonadota; class Gammaproteobacteria; order Natronospirales; family Natronospiraceae; genus Natronospira; species Natronospira elongata. The sequence continues at coordinate 57,138 of NZ_JAYGII010000003.1, read as the reverse complement.
ATGACCCCGCTCAACTGGCCTTGCTGGAGTCTGCCGGCCTTCCTCAGAAGCTGTGGCTGAAGATTGATACCGGTATGCATCGCCTGGGTTTTCGTCCGGAGGATGCACCCGCCATCCGTGAACGCGTTCAGCGCCAGGGGTTGGCTGAAGGCCCCTTGCGCTACATGACCCATCTGGCCTCGGCTGACGAGAAGGATGGCACGCCCGACCCGGCGGGTCAGATTGATCGTTTTCTCAAGCTGGTGCAGGACTGGCCCGGGGAGCGTTCCATCGCCAATTCCGCCGGGGTTGTGGACTGGCCCCAATCCCGTCAGGACTGGATTCGCCCGGGAATCATCCTTTATGGCGTCACGCCTTTCACGGATCGCTGCGGCCAGGACATCGGGCTCAAGCCAGCCATGACGGTCAGCACCGAGCTGATTGCCGTCAAATGGGTGGAGAAGGGTGGTCGTGTGGGCTACGGCGGTGGCTGGTCCTCACCCAGGGACATGCGGCTTGGCGTAGCCGCCATTGGTTATGGAGACGGCTATCCCTGGCATGTGGCCAATGGCACTCCGGTCCTGGTCAATGGCCGTCTCAGCCGGGTCATCGGTCGGGTCTCAATGGACATGATTACCGTGGACTTGAGTGATCACCCTGAAGCCGGAGTGGGGGACGAGGTTATCCTCTGGGGCGCTGACCTTCCGGTGGAAACCGTCGCCCGCCATGCCGGCACCATTCCCTACGAGCTCCTCTGCGGCGTCACCCGCCGGGTCAAGTTCGACGTCGAGTGAAGGGCATCCGCAGAGGCACGGCAGTGCTAAGAAATTCAAAAGAATGCCTCGCGCAAAGACGCCAAGACGCTAAGAAAAACCAAAAAATTTTGCCTCGCGCAGAGTGCGCCAAGGTCGCAAAGAAAGAATTTCTTATTGTTTTGGCGGGGGTAATGGCTGCCGGGCTTCAATCGAGGTTCCAGACTCTCCAACAACTCAACTGTATAATTCTTGGCGTCCTTGGCGCACTCTGCGCGAGGCCCCGCTTTTGAATTTCTTTGCGGCTTGGCGTCTTTGCGCGAGGCCGCCTTTGATTTTTATCGAATTTCTGTGCGAGATGGCCCTTATTGCCTGAAGGCCAGTCGCACGCCCGCGACTTCCAGTTCGTCGCCGTTGTTCAGGCGGCAGGAGCGGGGGCCGTTGTCGCGGCCATTGACCTTGGGGGTGCCGCCGTCCACGGGGACCAGGTAAAAGCCGTCCCGTCGGTGGCTTACTGCTGCCACCTGGCGTCCGGGGACGCCTATGGTGGTGACATCCTCCTCCAGAAAGAGGGTTTCGCCGGCATTTTCGCCATCAAGGACTTCGATGCGAGCGTTTGCCTTGCTCTTGCCATTGAGCTCACTGGTCTGCTCTTTTTGAATGGCTTCGCGGCCACCCGCAATATCGTCCAGCTTGAGAATCATGGTGTCCTGGAAACTGGGCGGGGCACTGGGCCCTTCGAAACGGATGCGGAAATGCCCGATGCCGAATTCATCGCCATCCCGCAAGCCCACCCGACGAATACGCCGTCCATCCAGACGGGTGCCATTGGTACTGCCCAGGTCTTCGATACAGAAGTGGTCGCCCCGTTGTTCCACCAAGGCGTGATGCCCACTGACCGCGCCATCATCCAGATGGATATCATTATCTTCCTGTCGGCCCAGGGTCAGGCGCTGGCCAAGATCAAACTCTCCAAACAGCTGATCACGGTAATGCACGACAAGCTTTGCCATCAGAAAATACCCCTTTGGATCAAGATGGGTGCCGAATCAGCACCATGTTCAAATATCGGCGGGGTTCCCTTCCCGGCGGAAGAGCTTTTGCAGTCTATCCCGAAACCGGGACAGAAGCGGCCGCCGTTCGCTGGCGCTGCCGGCGCCAGCCAGGGTCAGAATGACGGATATATTGTCCCGGCCGCCCAACTCATTGGCTCGGTCCACCAGGCTGTCCGCCAGTTCTTCCAGTGCCCCGGATCGGGATTCCAGGGCATAGCGGATACTATGATCATCCATCATGTCTGTCAGGCCGTCGGAGCAAAGCATGAAGAGATCACCTTCGGCCACCGACTCTTCCCGCAGGCTCACATCCACGCTTTCTCTCACGCCAAGGGCTCGGGTGATGACGTGCCGATTGCCGGCACGGCGAGCTTCCATGCGGGTGTAGTAGCCCCGGTCCAGCAATTCCTGATTGAGAGAGTGGTCGGTAGTCAGTTGCTCCATTCGCCCTCGCCGCAGTCGATATGCTCGGGAGTCACCCACATGGCCAATGGTGACCCGGCGGCGGCGGAACAGGCAGGCCACGATGGTCGTGCCCATACCCTGACGCTCCGGGTCGGAGCGGGCGGTATCGAGAATGCTGCGGTTGGCTTTCTGGAAGGCTTCCTCGAGGAGGCGATCACCCCGTTCCAGGGGGCTGGCATTTCGGACTGTACTCACCACCGTGTCCACGGCGATCTGACTGGCGACTTCCCCGGCGCTATAGCCGCCCATGCCGTCGGCCAGAACCAGAAGGCCCAGTCCTGGCTCCAGACGGATAGCGTCTTCGTTGTGCGGGCGCTTGCGCCCGGTATCAGTGCGACCGGCAGCGGTCAGTCCCGTCTCGGATCCCATGATCCCTTCCTGTCGATACGCGCCTTGCCTTGCGCCAGAGACTGCCCGGCCGGGGTCCGAAGCTCAATCACCAAGGCTTTGAGTTCTGGGCAGCTCATCTAGTCCGGCATCCTTATCTCGCCCGAGTATACCGGTAGGTGAGGGTGTCGCGGCAAGTCCGGCGCTCTATTGCCGCCATGATAGTATGCGTTCGCTTCCACCAAACAGCGGCGATGGGACTGGATATGGCCAGGGCGAGAACGGTCTATGAGTGTGAAAACTGTGGGGCTCAGGCACCCAAGTGGTCCGGGCAGTGCATGGATTGCGGGGCCTGGAATACCCTGAGTGAGGCGGTGATTGCTCCCGCGGCGACACCGGCCTCGGCGCGTGCGGCCAAGGGCCGCGGAAGCGCCCAATACGCCGGGGCCAGCAGTGGTGTGGTCAATCTGTCAGATGTCCGTGGTCGGGAGGCGGCCCGCACCGGTACCGGCCTGGGGGAGCTGGATCGGGTTTTGGGTGGAGGACTGGTGGCCGGCTCCGCGGTCCTGATCGGCGGTGATCCGGGAATCGGCAAGTCCACACTCTTGCTGCAGGCCTGTGCCCGACTGGCCAGGGAAGAGGGGGTGCTGTACGTCACTGGCGAGGAGTCCCTTGAGCAGGTCCGTCTGCGGGCTGAGCGCCTGGAGGTGGGGGAGACCAGCTTGCGTCTGGTGGCAGAAACCTGTGTGGAGCGCATAATCGCCACTGCCGAGACCGAAAAGCCCCGCGTTCTCATCGTGGATTCGATTCAGACGATCTTTTCCGAGGCCGTGCAGTCTGCGCCGGGGGCCGTGGGCCAGCTGCGCGAGAGCGCGGCCCAACTGGTGCGTTTTGCCAAGCAGACCGGCACTGCGGTGTTTCTGGTGGGGCATGTCACCAAGGAAGGGGTGATTGCGGGCCCTCGGGTCCTGGAGCACATGGTGGATACGGTGCTCTATTTCGAGAATGATGCCGGCAGTCGCTACCGGGTGATAAGGGCCGTGAAGAACCGCTTTGGTGCGGTCAATGAGCTGGGCGTGTTCGCCATGGATGATGTCGGGCTCAAGGAAGTCCGAAACCCTTCGGCGATTTTTCTCTCCGGCCACCAGAGCGATGTCAGTGGCAGCGCCGTGATGGTGGCCCGGGAAGGAAGTCGGCCATTGCTGGTTGAAGTCCAGGCCCTGGTTGATGCCACCCAGACCCATAACCCCCGCCGAGTGGCCCTTGGTCTGGATCAGAACCGCCTGTCCATGCTGTTGGCCGTCATGCACCGCCACGGCGGCATTGCCATGGGTGATCAGGACGTGTTCATCAATGTGGTCGGTGGGCTCAAGGTGGAAGAAACCGCCGCCGATCTGCCGCTACTGCTGGCAGCCTTGTCGAGCTTCCGCGACCGCCCGCTGCCTCCCGGCCTGGTGGTCTTCGGCGAGGTCGGCTTGTCCGGCGAGGTCCGTCCCGTCTACAACGGTGAGGAACGCCTGAACGAGGCGGCCAAGCATGGTTTCCGCCAGGCCATCGTTCCGCGCGCCAATGCCCCCAGAAAACCCCCAGAGGGCATGGCGGTCACCCCCGTCCGACGCCTGAGCGACGCCATCGATGCCATCCTCCGCGATTGAGGTTTGGGCCTCGCCGAGAGACGTGGAGAAATTCAAATGGATGCCTCGCGCAGAGACGCAAAGACGCGGAGAAATTCAAAAGCTTGATGGCCTCGCGCAAAGCGCGCCAAGGTCGCTAAGAAAATGCGTTTTTAAGCCTGAGAGTTGCAAGCCTTGAATCGAGGCTGAAGCCTCTCCCACAACACACCCCTTAAACCCTTGGCGTTCTTGGCGCCCTTTGCGCGAGGTAATATTTTTTTGGTTTCTCTGCGTCTTTGCGTCTCTGCGCGAGATAATCATTCCTTTGACTTGGGTTCCTCGTCCAGGCGGGGTTTGAGGCGGACGGTTTTGACCGCGTTGGCCGAGCTTTGCACGATTTCGATGGGGTAGCCGTTGATCTTGATGCTGGTGCCTGGTTCAGGAATGGTTTCCAGGTATTCAAGGATCAGGCCGTTGATGGTCTTGGGGCCGTCGGTGGGGAGTTCAACTCCCAGCACCCGGTTGATGGTGCGCAGGTGGAGCGTCGCATTGACCAGGTTCGTCCCGTCCTCCTCGGTGACAATACCCTTGACCCGGGTGGCCACCGGGTCGGTGGTGAATTCGCCCACGATTTCCTCGAGGATATCCTCCAGGGTTACCAGCCCCTGGATGTCGCCGTACTCGTCCACCACCAGGCCGATGCGGCGCTGACTGTTCTGGAAGTTGATCAGTTGCCGGTGCAGGGGGGTATTTTCCGGAATGAAATAGGGTTCCCTGACGATCGCTTCCAGGGTTTCTCGGTTCATCTCGCCCCGGGTAATGGCATTCAGAACCCGGCGACTGTGAAGAATGCCAACGATATCATCGATGTTGTCCCGAAAGACCGGCAGGCGGGTGTGCTGGCTGTTGGTCAATTCCTCCAGGATCTCGTCCCAGGGGTCTGACAGATCGATGCCCACGATCTCGTTGCGGGGCACCATGATGTCCTCCACCGTCGCCTGTTCAAGATCCAGAATACTGATCAGCATATTCTGGTGCCGCTTGGGTATCAGGCCGCCGGCCTCTGTGACGACCGTGCGCAACTCGTCCGGGCTAAGGCGATCGTCGAGTGTCAGCCCGCCCGGCCGGACGCCGAAGGGGCGCAAGAGCTGGTTGGCGACCAGATTGACCAGCCAAATGATGGGGTAGAGCACCCGAATCAGCGGGGTGTAGACGAACGCTGCCGGATAGGCCAGACGTTCGGGGTGGATGGCCGCCAGGGTCTTGGGAGCCACCTCGGCAAAAATCAGGATCACCAGGGTGAGCAGGCCGGTGGCAATGGCGATGGCGGCCTCGCCGCCGAGGCGAAGCGCGATCAGGGTGGCCAGTGCCGAGGCGACGATATTGACGAAGTTGTTGCACAGCAGAATCAGGCCCAGTAGGCGATCGGGGCGCTGCAAGAGCCGCTCCGCGAACTGCGCTGCCCGGTACCCCGCTTCGGCCCGGTTCCGCAGGCGGTAACGATTGAGGGTCATCAGGGCCGTTTCCGAGCCCGAGAAGAACCCTGACAGGACGATCAGCCCAGCCAGGATGCCAAACAGACCACCTAAAGGAATGGATTCCAAGGTCTCAGGCGTCCCTTTTGCGGAGTGGAGGGCTATTGTCTCCGAGGCCTCGCGGGCCTGGCAAGCGTGTCCGATGAGTGTTGGCTGTTAGCCCCAGCGCTGCCCCAGTACCAACTCGAGGACAATGCGACTGCCGAAATAGGCCAGTGCAAGCAATACGAAGGCCGACAAGGTCCAGCGGATGGCGATTCTTCCCCGCCAGCCAAATTGATAACGTCCCCAGAGCAGAATCCCGAAGAGCAGCCAGGCGGCGGTTGAGAGAATGGTCTTGTGAGCCAGATGTTGTGCCAGCAGGTTATCCACAAAGAGCAGGCCGGTGAACAGGGCCAGGGTCAAACCCACGAAACCGATCAGGATCAGCTGGAACAGCAGACGCTCAGTGATCTCCAGCGGTGGCAGGATGCGAAGAACTCCGCCCGGATGACGGCCTCGCAGGCGCGATTCCTGAAAACTGAGGACAAGGGCCAGTACCGCCGCCACACTGAGCAGGCTGTAACTGGCAATGGAAAGGAAGATATGACTGACCAGTATGGCGGAGGGTGAGTCCACCAGGGTCGGCAGGCCGTCCAGGGGCAGGGCACCGAGCACGGCGCAGAAGGCCCCGAGGGGCAGCAGGGGAATGGAGAGGTTAAGCACCCGCTGGCGAAGGGCGGATAACAGAATCACGACGGTCACCACCCAGCCGATCAAGGAGACGATGTTGGGCAGACCAAGACTCAGGCCTTCGGGCGTGACAACCTGCCCCCACAGGCTGAGCAGGTGCAGCAGTCCGCCACCCAGTCCCAGAAACAAGGCCGTCCCCCGCATGGTGTCCGGCGCCAATGGCGAGGCGGTACGCCGTACCAGACGGATGATGAGTAATGTCATTGCCACCAGATAGGCGGCGGCAGCCAGAATGGCGATGGTGATGCCCGGCATGAATCAGTGGTCCTCGGCCTGACAGACTTTGGCGAGCAGCCAATTCGGCCAATTCGCCCATGTTCTCCCCAGATTACCCGTAAAACAGCCTCAAGGGGAAGCAGGAGGATGCGGGAGGGTCGGTGGAAACGGTAGAATATCCCCTTCGTGGTCAAACTGAAGAGTTTTATCGATGTTCAAGGGACTCAGCGAGCGCATTGGCAGCACCCTGGATCGGGTCAAGGGGCGTGGCCGGCTTAGTGAAGACAATATCAAGGAGACGCTGCGCGAGGTCCGCATGGCCTTGCTGGAAGCGGATGTTGCCTTGCCGGTGGTCAAGGAGTTCATCTCCCAGGTGCGCGCCCGTGCGGTGGGTCAGGAGGTTCTGAAGAGTCTGACCCCGGGTCAGGCCCTGGTTAAGGTCGTCAACGACGAGCTTGTCCGGATCATGGGCGAGAATCGTGAGCCCTTGAATTTCCGGGGCCGTCCACCGGTGGTGATCCTGCTGGCCGGCCTGCAGGGCGCGGGTAAGACCACCAGCGCGGCCAAGCTGGCCCGTCACCTGATGGAAGCCGAGAAGAAAAAGGTTGCCCTGGTCAGCACCGACGTTCGTCGACCGGCCGCCATCGAACAGCTTGAGACCCTGTCCGGCGAGATCGGCGCCGGGTTCTACCGCGCAGCCGAAGGTACGGCACCGAAGAAGATTGCCGACCAGGCCATGGACTTTGCCCGCAAGCAGCATGCCGATGTGCTGATTGTCGATACCGCGGGTCGCCTGCACATCGACGAAGAGTTGATGCAGGAGGTTCAGGATATTCATGCCGCCGTCGAGCCCCTGGAGACCCTGTTTGTCGTCGACGCCATGACCGGTCAGGATGCGGCACGCTCCGCCGCTGCCTTCGGCGAGGCACTGCCGCTGACCGGCGTGATTCTCACCAAGGCGGATGGTGATGCCCGCGGGGGTGCGGCACTGTCCGTGCGTCAGGTCACCGGCAAGCCGATCAAATTCATGGGCGTGGGGGAGAAGACCGATGCCCTGGAGCCCTTCCATCCCGATCGGGTGGCCTCGCGTATCCTCGGCATGGGGGATGTGCTCAGCCTGGTGGACGAGGTCCAGAGCAAGGTTGATAAGGAAAAGGCCGACAAGCTCGGGCGCAAGCTCAAGAAAGGCAAGGGTTTTTCTCTCAACGACTTTCGCGATCAGCTGGAGCAGATGCAGAACATGGGCGGGGTGGGTGCCTTGCTCGACAAACTGCCCGGAGCCGGTAAGCTGCCTCCCGGCGCGGCCAGCCAGTTCGATGACAGGACCATCAGCCGCCAGGTGGCGATCATCAATTCCATGACCAAGGAAGAGCGCCGCAAGCCGGCGGTGATCAATGGTTCCCGCAAGCGCCGGATTGCCCAGGGATCGGGGGTCCAGGTTCAGGATGTGAACAAGCTCCTGAAACAGTTCACCCAGGCCCAGAAAATGATGCGTAAGATGGGCAAGAAGGGTGGCATGAAGAAGATGATGCGCGGCCTGCAGGGCAAAATGCCCCCGGGGATGGGGTTTCCCGGGCAGTAAGCGGCGAGCTTCGAGCTACGAGCGGCGAGCTGGCCGCGGTTCCGCGGGGCCGTGCTGAAAAGCCGGGCCTCATCCAGATCTGCCCCGCGGAACCACCGAGGGTCAGATATCAGCACGGCCGTACCCCTGGCACGGCCGGCTCGCCGCTCGTAGCTCGCTGCTCGTAGCTCATTTCTCTTGTAGCTTTTATGTGCTTCGCGTAGAATGCGCCGTTTACCGCCAGATCGGCCGGTAGCGGCCGCCAGTGCCCAATTTTTGCGAAACGGAAAAGAGTAACGGCATGGTAACGATTCGTCTTGCCCGGGGTGGCATGAAAAAGCGCCCCTTCTATCACCTGGTTGTCGCGGACAGCCGCAAGTCCCGTGACGGTCGCTTCGTTGAGCGTCTGGGCTTTTTCAACCCGGTTGCCCGTGGCGATGAAGAGCGCCTGCGGGTCGACCTGGAGCGGGCTGACTATTGGCTGTCTCAGGGGGCCCAGCCCTCCGAGCGTGCCGCAGCGCTGCTCAAGCAGGGCCGCAAGCAGGCTGAAAGCCAGGCCGAGGCCTGATATCGCCAGCCATGGCGGACCAGGCCGAAGGCCGGACTGTAGCGGTGGGTGACAGCGGACACGTCAGTGACAGTGACATGGTCACTCTGGGCCGGATTTCCGGCCTTTTTGGCGTTCGCGGATGGGTAAAGATCTTTTCCCACACCCGACCGCGGGAATCCATTGTCGACTTCGGTACCTGGTATCTCAAAGGACGGGGCGGATGGGAAGCCATCACTGTCCTGGACGGGCGCCGACACGGCAATGGTGTGGTGGCCCGCCTCGAAGGTATTGAGGACCGGGACCAGGCCGCCGAGCTGCTGAAGCGGGATGTGGCGGTGCGGCGGGAACAGTTGCCGCCGGCCGAGGAAGGTGAATACTACTGGCTGGATCTCATCGGTCTTCAGGTTGAAACCCTTGAGGGCGTCGAGCTGGGACGGGTGACTGGCCTGCTCGAGACAGGCGCCAATGACGTCCTTGTGGTCAAGGGTGATCGGGAGCGTCTGTTGCCCTTTGTTCAGGGGCAGTTCATCAAGACGGTGGACTTGTCGGCAAAGAGGATGGTCGTCGACTGGGATCCGGACTTCTGAGATGTTCCGGGTAGCTGTTATCTCGCTGTTCCCGGAGTTGGTGGAAGCCGTTACCCGGGTGGGTGTCACCGGGCGCGCCGTGGAACGGTCTCTGCTGTCGGTGGAAACCTGGAATCCACGGGAGTTCGCCCAGGACAGGCACCGGACGGTGGATGATCGCGCCTATGGCGGCGGACCTGGCATGGTGATGCGGGTCGAGCCCCTTGGCGAGACCATTCGCAGCGCCCGTGCCAGTTTGCCGTCAGGCACAAGGACGATCTATCTGAGTCCTCAGGGGCGAGTGCTGGATCAGGCCCTGGTGGAAGAGCTGGCGCAGGCGCCGGGAATGCTGCTGGTGGCCGGGCGCTACGAGGGCGTTGATGAGCGTCTGCTGGAGAACGAAGTCGATATGGAAGTCTCCATCGGCGATTACGTTCTCTCCGGTGGCGAGCTGCCGGCCATGGTGTTGATCGATGCCCTGGCCCGATTGCAGCCAGGTGCCCTGGGGCACGCTGAATCCGCCAGTCAGGATTCTTTTTCGGCGGATGGTCTGCTGGATCATCCCCATTACACCCGGCCGGAGACGGTGGTCGGGAAGCCGGTTCCGCCGGTGCTGTTGGGTGGTGATCACGAGGCCATTCGGCAGTGGCGCCTGAAACAGGCGTTGGGAAGGACATGGCAACGTCGGCCGGATTTGCTGGCGCGGCGTGAGCTGAATGAAGAGGAGCGCCGTCTGCTGGACGAGTTCATCGCCGAGCAGCACGGAGATCAAGGGGCGAGTTAGCAGGACGGCTGCGGGCTCCGGTAATTCTGAAAATGAAGCGAGCAGGGTGAAGTCATGAGCGACATCATCAAGGAAATCGAGAAAGAGCAGATGAAGACCGATGTGCCCGAGTTTGGTCCCGGGGACACGGTGCTGGTTCAAGTGCGTGTGGTGGAAGGCGACCGCGAGCGCCTGCAGCCCTTTGAGGGCGTGGTGATTGCCAAGCGCAACCGGGGCCTGAATTCGGCCTTCACGGTTCGCAAGACCACTCACGGTGAAGGCGTTGAGCGGGTGTTCCAGACCCACAGCCCCAATGTGGCCGAGATCAAGGTCAAGCGTCGGGGTGATGTGCGTCGCTCCAAGCTCTATTATCTGCGTGAGCGCCAGGGCAAGTCCGCCCGAATCAAGGAAAAGGTCAAGTAAGACCGATTGCTTGTCTGATAGAAAGGGCGGCTTCCCATGGAAGCCGCCCTTTTTTCTGGGCGACCGGAATTTTCCTTCGTCGTCGTAATTCGGGATACTGTGCTTTTGCCCTCGACTGCCCAAGGATGAAGCCATTGCGTCGCCTGATTGCCAGTCTGTTGCTAATGATTTCCCCGGCTCTGAGCGTGGCCGAGGTTTCCGCGCTGTCGGAGGTTTCTACCCTGGCCCGGTCCGGTGCTACGGAGTTGGCGCTGGGACTGATGGATCGACATCAGCCGGCGCTGCAAGAAGACCCGGTTGCCTGGATGCAGTGGGAGCGTGAACGGCTGTTTCTGTATCGTAGCCGCGCCCAGTGGCAGGCCCTGGCGGATCGTGCGGCCGAGCATCCGCGGGGCTTGCACCCGGAATTCATGCGTTGGGCCCAGGGAGAGAGGGCCCGTGCGCTGCTGGCTCTTGGTCGTGACGAAGAGGCCCGCACCGTCCTGCGTGAGCAGATCTGGTTCAGCGATCCCGGTGAACGCTTGCCGCGATGGCGCCAGATGATCGTCGAGTCCCACCTTGAGGGAGGGGATTCAGAAGCGGCTCGCAGTGCCCTGAGGCGATTGCGTCAGGACCATGGCGATGATGACGGTGAGACCCGGGTGATGGAGGCCCGCCTGTATTTGCAGCAGGGGCAGGGCCGGGAGGCTCTGGCCGTTCTGGAGGCCTTGCCCGAAGACGAGCATCGACCGCTACGACTCGCTGCCAGACTGGCGGCGGACTCCGCTCAGGCCGGGGACGTGCTCAGTGATGCCATTCGTTTCGGCTTTGACGATCAGACCCCGGCACTTGATCGCCGATTGACCTGGTCCGTGGCCGCTCAGGCGGCGGAGAAGACGGGCAATCGATCCGCCCGAATCGGGGCCCTGGAGCGGGGTCTGGGGCTTTACGATGAGGGTGGCCGGGTTGACCCTGTATTCAGCCTGGCGCCGGAGCAACTGTGGGCGGCCTATCAGGATTTCGGTGAACGCCTGGGGAATGAGGCCCAGATACTGGTGGGGGATGACCCCATGTGGTTCGAGCTGGCCGAATCCTACGCCGACTCCGAGCCGGTCAAAACGCGCGCGCTCTTGAGTGTCATCGCCTTCAACAGTTTTGAAACCAAGCAACGAGAGCGTGCCCACGGCGAACTGGCCGCCACCCTGGTCAACCGTCGGGAAGGCCCCGCCATCATTCGTCAGCTCTACCTGGAGAGTGGCCATTTCCAGGCACTTGATTCGATTCCGCAAACGGTGCGCTACCTGCTTGCAGACCTGGTTATGGAAGAGGCCGATATTCCATTGGCCTCCCGTCTCATGAGAGGTCTGGACAAGGCCCCGGACGGGGTAGAGGAGCTGGATTGGGGCTTACGCCGCGCAAGGGTGCTGTTGCTGGGCGGGGCCAGGGAAGAAGGGCTGTCTGCACTGGATGCCCTTTTCGATAAGGACGTTGAGGATTTTCCGGTGGAGCGTGTGCTGCAAGTCCTGTTCGATTTGCAGAACATGGGAGATCACGAGCCAGCCTTGGCGTACTTGAAGCGCCTCCTGGAAAAGGATCTGGAAGACCGGCAGCATCGGGAAATCCTGTTCTGGATGGCAGAATCCGCCGAGGGGATGGGTGACCGTCTGGAGGCCGCCCGTCTCTATCTTCGCTCGGCCGGCTTTCATGACCCCTTTTCCATGGATCAGTGGGCGCAGACGGCCCGGTACCGGGCTGCAGATGCGCTCGCCGATGCCGGGCTCACCGAGGACGCGCGCAGGCTCTACCAGTCCTTGTTGAATGCAACCGAGGATGAGGCGCGTCGTTCGGTCTTGCGTAACCGGATTCAGCGACTGCGCTTGCAGCCCGCCAGTCCACCAGGGCCGGAGATCGATCCCTAGCTGACCGTGGGTGGTGCTCCAAGGCTGAGGCAGGGGCAACACGCGGCAAGGTATGCAATGGCAGTCGCGGCCCCTTGAAATGGCCTCTGCTGCCCCCACCTTTTTCTCCGTTCATCCCCCGCTCCCTCACGGGAGTGGAGTGCTTTTACCGTTCGATTCCAGGAGGTTGTACAGCGTCATGGCCAAGGCGAACGTCGAAACCCGGCATTTTGAGGCGGAGGTTCAGCAGCTGCTCAAGCTGATGATCCACTCCCTGTATTCCAACCGGGAAATTTTTCTGCGCGAACTCGTATCCAATGCCTCTGATGCCTGTGATCGTCTGCGATTCGCCGCTCTAAAGGATGACACGCTACTGGAGGGGGACGGTGAACTGGAAATCCGCGTCGAGGCGGACAAGGATGCCGGTACTGTTACCGTGAGTGACAACGGTATCGGCATGAGCCGCCAGGAAGTGATCGACAATCTGGGCACCATTGCCCGTTCCGGCACGCGCCGCTTCCTCGATTCCCTTTCCGGCGATCAGAAAAAGGACGCCCAGCTGATTGGCCAGTTCGGCGTCGGCTTTTACTCCAGTTTCATCGTTGCCGACCAGGTCTCGGTGGAGACCCGCCGGGCCGACGAAAAAGCCGGCGTGCGCTGGTCTTCTGACGGCACCGGCAGCTATACCCTGGAGGAGATCGAGCGCGAGTCCCGCGGCACTACGGTGACGCTGCAACTGCGGGATGACGCCGTGGAGTTCCTGGAGCCGGCCCGTCTGCGCCACATCATCCGTCGCTATTCCGACCACATCGGTCTGCCCATCCTGATGCCATCCGAGAAAGAGGGCAGTGAGGCCTGGGAGAAGGTCAATGAGGCTGCGGCCCTGTGGACCCGGCCGAAGGAGTCACTCAAGGACGAGGATTACCAGGGCTTTTACCAGCACCTGAGCCATGACCCGGAAGCGCCGCTGGCCTGGACCCACAATCACGTGGAAGGTCGGCAAAGCTACAGCTTGCTGCTCTACATCCCTTCCCGGGCCCCCTTCGATCTCTGGGATCGGGAGCGTCGCCGGGGCGTGCGCCTGTACGTGCGCCGGGTGTTCATCATGGACGAGGCCGAGCAGCTGATGCCGGCCTGGCTGCGCTTCGTGCGTGGGGTGGTGGACTCCGATGATCTGCCCCTCAATGTCTCGCGGGAGATTCTCCAGGACAACCGCCTGGTCCGCAGTATCCGCGCCGGTGCAGTGAAAAAGGTCCTGGGCCTGCTGGAAGACATGGCCCGCAATCGGCCGGAGGATTACGCCCGCTTCTGGGATGAATTTGGCCAGGTGATCAAGGAAGGCCCGGCGGAAGATCCGGAGAACGCCGAACGCATTGCCGGGCTGCTGCGTTTTGCCAGCACCCGGCATCCCGACGGCCAGACCGTCTCGCTCAAGGACTATGTGGACCGGATGCAGCCGGACCAAAAGGCCATTTACTACGTCACCGCCGACAGCCACGCCACGGCGCTCAACAGCCCGCATCTGGAGGCGTTCCGCAAGAAGGACATCGAGGTGCTGCTGTTGTCCGATCGGGTGGACGAATGGCTGGTGGCGCATTTGCCCGAGTTCGAGGGCAAGACGCTGAAATCGGTGGCCCAGGGCGATCTGGACGCCGACGAAGTGGACGACGACAAGGACGCCGAGCAGCAGGCCGAGGCCCACAAGGACCTGCTCGAGCGTCTCAATAAGGCACTCGACGAGCAGGTCAAGGAAGTGCGCGTCTCCCGCCGCCTGGTGGATTCTCCGGCCTGTCTGGTCGCGGAGCAGGACGGCATCAGCCTGAACCTGCAGCGCCTGCTGAAGGAAGCCGGTCAGTCGGTGCCCGAGTTGCGTCCCATCCTGGAAGTCAATCCGGATCATCCCCTGCTGACCCGCCTGTCTTCCATGGACGAGGGGGAGACCTTTGCCGACTGGGCGCGGGTGCTGTTTGACCAGGCTGTCCTCGCGGAAGGGGGGCAGCTCGACGATCCGGCGGGCTTCGTTCGCCGCCTCAACACCATGCTGGTACGCGAAGCCAACGCATGAGTCCCTGAGTGGAACCACATGGCCCTGTCGCCGCCGCCTGGGCGTTCGCCGCGTGGTGGTCGGCGACTGCGGCCTGTGTTGTCACCAGATAGGTGCTGCCTATCCAACCTATTGAAACGATTTGCTTGAGCGAGTTTCGGGTGTGCGTTTTAATAGCACCCGAAAATAAAAGTGGCTATTTCGATAGCAAAAATGAAAACCCTAGGAGGAGGTAAATAATGCTTGGAATTGGTGAGAAGTTCCCTGAGTTTTCCGTGAATGCGACTGTTTCCACGGATGAAAAGAACGCCTTTGAAGAAATCAATAACAAGAGTTTCCCGGGCAAGTGGACCATTTTCATGTTCTACCCGAAGGACTTCACCTTCGTCTGCCCGACCGAGATCCAGTCCTTCGGTGATATGGCCGACGAGTTCGAGGACCGTGATGCCCAGCTGATGGTCGCCAGCACTGACAGTGAGTTCGTGCACCTGGCCTGGCGCCAGAACGACGACCGCCTGAAGGATCTGCCCGTGCCGATGCTGGCCGACCTGAACCGCAAGCTGGTCTCCCAGCTCGGTATCCAGGATCCGGAAGAGGGCGTTGCTCAGCGGGCGACTTACATCGTCGATCCGGACGGCATCATCCGTCACGTGTCGGTCAACGATATGAGCGTGGGCCGTAACCCCAATGAAATCCTGCGGGTTCTGGACGCGCTGCAGACCGACGAGCTCTGCCCCTGCAACTGGCAGAAGGGCGAAGAGACCCTCAACGCCGCCTGATTATCCGGTGGGTGAGTGAGATCGAGCGGCCCCCGGTATCCGGGGGCCGCTTTTTTCGGAACAACGGGAGGTGACCCATGAGCGTCACGGAACTCAAGCAGGCACTGCCTGATCACGCCAAGGACATTCGTCTGAACCTGAGCTCGGTACTCAAGACCGAAGGTGCGCCCGGCCTGAGCCAGGAGCAGATCTACGGCACCGCCCTGGCCTCGGCCTATGCCGCCGACAATGTGGCGTTTGCCCGTCAGGTGGAAAGTCTGGTCGCCGAACAGGCCGATGAAGCCACGACCAATGCGGCCAAGGCCGCTGCTTCCATCATGGCCATGAACAACGTCTACTATCGCTTTCTGCACCTGGTGGAGGACGAGGAATACGGCCGCATGCCGGCCAAGCTGCGGATGAACGTGATTGGCCGCCCAGGTGTCGACAAGACCGACTTTGAGCTCTATTGCCTGGCCGTGTCGGCTATCAACGGCTGTGGACTGTGTGTGCAGAATCACGAGAAAGTTCTGCGTCAGGCGGGCCTCGGCCGAGAGGCCATTCAAAGTGCCGTCCGTATCGCGGCTGTCATCAACGCCGCCGCGACGACCACAAGGTTCGCCGCCTAAGCGACATTCTGACGCAACGATACAGCAGAACGCCGTTCCCATGGGGCGGCGTTTTCTTTACTTATCAGTGAGTTATGGGTTGATTGCCTTATTCCCCGGTAATCTGGTAAGGGCGGGTCAGGAATTTTGGCTTGCCGGGAGCTGTCAGGCGGGCTAGAATTCAGTTCGAGATCGTAAGATTTTCAAGGTCATCTATTTTGCATAATCTGGCTACGCTCTGCAATGTCGGAGGTAAGGCCAGGGGGAGGCCCGGGGGGGGCTCCGGCAGGCTGCTTTCAGGAGTGAATTGGCAACCTGTTTTTTTGACATAAGAGAGATGCGTATGAATGAGAACAGCCCCCTTAATCAGGCATTGGTGTCAATGTTGAGGCCGCTGGCCCGTCTGTTGCTGCGCAATGGCGTCAGTTACAAGGCTTTTGCTGAACTGGCCAAATCGGTATTCGTGGAGGTGGCACGGGAAGAATTCCGTATTCCGGGCCGCAAGCAAAGTGATTCTCGGGTGTCGGTGATCACCGGGCTATCCCGCAAAGAGGTCAAGAGGGTCCAGTCGGTGCCCGAGAACAACGGTGAAGCAACCTTGCGACTGTTCAACCGTGCAGCCCGAGTCATCTACGGCTGGGTCAATGACCCGGATTTTGTCGATGGCCAGGGCGAACCGGTGCGCCTGAAGATGGAAGACGACCAGGCGGCAATCGATTTCGTTAGCCTGGTGCGCCGCTACAGTGGCGATGCGCCGCCCAGGGCCGTGCTGGACGAGCTTGACCGCGTCCGGGCGGTGGAGCGACACGATGACGGTCACCTCTCCCTGCGAACCAAGACCTATGCCCCGCCTGCGGATGCCGCGCCCGACAAGCTGCAGTTCCTTGGCGATGCCGCGGCCGCGATGATCGAGAGCGTGGACCGGCATTGGAAGGACAGTCAGACACCGCACTTCCATGGCATCAGCGTACGTGAAGTCCCGGAGTCTTCCCTGGAAGCATTTCGGAGGGCCGGCGCTGAGGAGGGAAAACAGGCTGTCGACAAGTTGGCGGCTTGCCTGCCGAGTGAAAAGTCCGACAGCAGTGGCCGCTCCCGTCGAGCCGGGGCGGTGGTCTTCACCTTCGAGCAGTAACCTTTTCGGACAGCAGACGCATTGGGTGGCTGCCGGCCGGAGAGCTCCGGCCGGCAGCCTGCCGCTTTGCCTGCTGCTTTTCCCCCGGTATAGTCCCTATCTTGCTTCCCTAGGCGGAATGTTAGCTGTCAGGGCGCGTTCAAGTGACTCCTTCGGAGTCAGGCGAGCCCGGCAAGGGTCAATCGGAGGAATCTTTCATGAGTAAGGACTGGGAAAATCCGGGGCTGCTGGCCCGGATCGGTGGCGCGCTAACGACTACCCGTCGCGTCATCGTAAACCTGCTGTTTTTCGGGGTGTTGATCCTTTTATTGTTTCTGATTTTCTCTCCCGACGACAAACCCCAGGTGGATCGGGGCATGGCGCTGGTGGTCAATCCAGGCGGCATGCTGGTGGAGCAGCGTTCGGGGACCATACTGGATCGTGCCATCGATCGAGCCCTGGGGCAGGAGCGCCCGGAAACCCTGGTGCGCGACGTGGTTCGAAGCATCGAACTGGCCACTGAGGACGATCGCATCAGCGCACTGGTACTGAGTCTTGATGAGCTCTGGGGTGGTGGTCTGAGCAAGCTCGAGACCATCGCCGAGGCGATTGAAGGGTTCCGGGAAACTGATCGTCCCGTCTATGCCATCGGGGACCGTTATAGCCAGTCCCAGTATTTTCTGGCTTCCCACGCCGACGAGATTTTCATCCACCCCAGCGGCCAGGTCATGCTGACCGGTTTTGGCTCCTATCTAAATTACTACAAGGGGGCCATCGACATGCTGGACGTGGAGTGGAATGTATTCCGCGTCGGTGAGTACAAGTCCTTTGTCGAGCCTTACATGCGTGAGGATATGTCCGACGAGGACCGTGAAGCTCGCCTTGCCTACATGAATGACCTGTGGGACGCCTGGCTTGCCCAGGTTGGAGAGCGCCGCCAGCTGGGCCCGGATGATATCGAGGCCTTTATCGATGGTATCCCGGATAATCTTGAAGCAGTGGACGGAGACTTTGCCACGCTGGCATTGGAGATCGGTCTGGTGGACGCGCTCTTGCCTCGGGATGGCATGCGGGATCGCATCATTGAGGTTAGCGGCCGTGATGATGAGCATGGCAGTTTTCGGCAGATCAATATGGAAAACTACCTCCTGGCTCATGGCGATGACAAGAAGCAGGGACGCGGTAAGACCATTGCGGTGATCCCGGCAGTCGGTCCAATCATGGACGGCAATCAGCCGCCCGGTGCCATCGGTGGTGATTCCACTGCCCGCCTGATTCGCGATGCCCGGCGCGACGATTCTGTCGAGGCGATTGTATTGCATGTGGACAGCCCTGGTGGTTCGGCCTTTGCCTCCGATGTCATCCTCAGGCAGCTGGAACTGGCCCAGGAAGACGGCAAGGTCGTGGTCGCCTCAATGGGTAGCGTGGCGGCGTCTGGTGGTTACTGGATTTCCATGGCTGCCGATGAGATTTGGGCCCATCCCACTACCATTACCGGTTCCATCGGCGTCGTCGCCATGTTCCCGACCTTTGAGGAAACCCTGAAAAAGATCGGGATTACCAGCGATGGCGTAGGCACCACGGAGATGGCGGGGTTGTTCCGTCCTGACCGGGCCATGAGCGACGATGCTCGTGATGCTCTCGAGCTATCCATCCAGCACAGCTACCGTGAATTCATTGAAAGGGTCGCCGAGCATCGTCAGATGTCGGTATCTGAAGTGGATGCGGTGGCCCGCGGGCGGGTCTGGAGTGGTATTGATGCCCACCGGACCGGTCTCGTGGATGAGCTTGGCGGTCTGGAGGAAGCCATTGATGCCGCGGCCAGTCTGGCAGAGCTGGAGCAGTGGCAGGTTCGCTACTGGGAACGAGAGCCGAGTTGGCGGGAGCAGTTCATGGCCGATCTGCTCGGTGGCGCCAGCGCTGAGGTGCTTGGCCTGAATGAAAGTCGCCTGCGCCAGGCGCCTCACCGTGCTCTGCTGGAAGATCTGAAAGCAGACCTGGAGCGGCTGGATAGCTTCAATGATCCCAACCACCTGTATTACTACTGTGCGGCCTGCGATTTACGCCAGTGACGGTCGTTGCTTGCTAAGGCTTAAGGCCCCGGTTTCTGCCGGGGCCTTTTTCTTGGGAGCTCATATAGGGAATTGCCCTTAGTCGAAATCCACGCCCATTTCTTCCAGGGCGGCACGGGCGCGGCGGCCTGACTCGGAATCGGACTGGGCGGCGATGCGGTAGTGGCGGATGGCCTG
Source organism: Natronospira elongata (assembly GCF_034931365.1). NCBI lineage: Bacteria > Pseudomonadati > Pseudomonadota > Gammaproteobacteria > Natronospirales > Natronospiraceae > Natronospira > Natronospira elongata. The sequence continues at coordinate 37,954 of NZ_JAYGII010000003.1, read as the reverse complement.
ATCTCGGTCGGCCGCACGTTTATGGATATGGCCCAGCTCCAGATGCGCCGGGGCAGTAGGCAACAACTCGATGCTGCGTTCCAGGGCGGGGCGGGCTTGCTCATCATCGGCCAGCGCTACGGCAGTCAAGCCAATCATCAGGTGGTGCTGGAAGTAATCGGCCTCTCGTTCCACGGCACGCTGGTAATGGCGCAGCGCCTCCCGGTGAGACCCCCGCTCGCGATGGATGTCACCTACCAGGGCGTGGAATCGCGCTTCCGTCGGTACCTGGTCACGGGCCTCGTTGGCGAGCCGCAGGGCCTGGTCCAGCTCACCCTGGCTTAGATGGCGGCGGGCCGTGTCCGCCTTGTCGTAGCTTGGCTGGTGGGCGCGCAGCAGGGCCATGGCCGATTCAAAGCGTTCCCGGCCCCATTCGCCCTCGCGGCCCAGACGCTCGGCGGTTGCCTCGTTGGCCCGGACCCGCTCTCGGGAAGGGGGGTGGCTGGCGAAGAGGCCATCAAGCCAGCCCTGGCGCCGATCCTCCGATAGCCGCAGGAAACGTTCCATGAGGTCCACTGCACCATCGGGGTGGTAGCCGGCACGGTGCATGTAGAGGGTGCCGAACTCATCGGCTTCCAGCTCATCACTGCGACTGAAGCGCTGGCCAATCAGGCCGGCGCCGATGGCAGCCGAGCCGACGATGGCGCCGGCATAACGGCTGTCACTGCTGGCGGCGGCCACGGCCAGAACGCCGGCCTGGAGAATCAGCTGTCGTTCCATGCGACGGGCACTGTGGCGGGCCGCGGCATGGACGATCTCATGGCCCAGCACGGCGGCCAGTTCGGCTTCGCTTTCGAACTCGGTCAGAAGACCGCGGTTGATGGCAATCTTGCCGCCGGGCAGGGCCCAGGCATTGGGCACACTGCTGTTGATGACGGTGAATTCATAGGGCAATTCCGGGCGGTCACTCTCACGCGCAACCCGCTGACCCACCTGGTTCACATAGTCCACCAGCCCCGGGTCCACCTGATAGTCCCCGCCCTGCATCTGGCGCAGTGGCGCGTATTGCTCCTCGCCAATGCCGATCTCCTCACGCTCGGAAATCAGCCGCAACTCCCGATCACCCGTGACCGGGTTCACCGCACAGGCAGCAAGGAGCAAGGGAATAATCACCAGAGAGAATATCCGCAATCTAAGCATGCCCGACCTCCACTCAACATGGATCCGATTCTAGCATTGGAGGAATGCGATATAGACAAACAAAAAGCCGGCCATCAGGCCGGCTTTTTGCAACTGACGATTAGCCAGGAATATCCGTTTTTTCGCAGCTCGCAGCTCCTCACCCCCAGTCCAGGACCACTTTGCCTGATTGTCCGGACCGCATGATGTCAAAGCCCTTCTGGTACTCATCGGCGCCCAGTTCGTGGGTCAGCACCGGGGATATGTCGAGCCCTGAATCCAGCATGGCCAACATCTTGTACCAGGTCTCGAACATCTCTCGCCCGTAGACCCCCTTCAGGAACAGACCCTTGAAGATCACCTCGTTCCAGTCGATGGCGGTATCGGAGGGCGGTATGCCAAGCAGGGCAACGCGGCCGCCATTGGTCATGGCGGAAATCAGCTGACGGAAGGCGGGGCCGGCGCCGGACATTTCCATGCCCACGTCAAAGCCTTCCTTCATGCCCATCTCCTGCATGACCTGTTTTAGGTCTTCGTTCTTGACGTTGACCGTGCGGCTGGCGCCCATTGTCCTGGCGAGGTCCAGTCGGTAGTCATTCATGTCGGTCACCACCACGTGGCGGGCACCGGCATGTTTTGCAATGCCGGCCGCCATCATGCCGATGGGCCCGGCACCGGTAATCAGGACATCCTCACCCACCAGGTCGAAGGACAGGGCCGTGTGGGTGGCGTTGCCGAAAGGATCGAGAAAGGCGGCGATCTCATCAGGCAGGGAATCCGGCAAGGGGTAGGCGTTCTCGGCCGGGATCACCAGATACTCGGCGAAACAGCCAGGGCGATTGACGCCCACGCCCACGGTATTGGGGCAGAGGTGGCGACGTCCGGCGCGGCAGTTGCGGCAATGGCCGCAGGTGATGTGGCCCTCGCCGGAAACCCGCTGGCCCTTTTCATAGCCTTTCACTTCCGAGCCCATGTCCACCACCACGCCGGAGAATTCATGGCCCACGGTCATGGGCACCGGGATGGTCTTCTGTGCCCATTCATCCCAGTTGTAAATGTGGATGTCGGTGCCGCAGATAGCGGTCTTTTTCACCTGGATCAGCAGATCATTCGGACCCGGCTCCGGCTCGGGCACGTCCTGCATCCAGATCCCTTCTTCAGCATGTTGCTTTACGAGAGCGCGCATAAGCCTTCCTCAATCGATTATGTTCATTTCGTGCCCGACCTTGGCGAAGGCCGCGATGGCACGGTCCAGGTGCTCCCGTTCCAGGCCCGCGGACATCTGGGTGCGGATGCGGGCCTTGCCCCGGGGAACCACCGGGAAGGAGAAACCGATGACATAGACACCTTCGGCCAGCAGGCGGTCCGCCATTTCGCTGGCCAGCTTGGCATCGCCCAGCATGACCGGAATGATGGGCGTCTCGCCCGGCAGCAGTTCAAAGCCCAGCTTTTCCATTTCCTGCCGGAAATAGCGGGTGTTGTCCCAAAGCCGCTGGCGGAAGCTGTCATCGCCGGAGAGCATGTCCAGTACCCGGATGGAGGTCTGGGCGATCACCGGGGCGAGGGTGTTGGAGAAGAGATAGGGCCTGGAGCGCTGACGCAGCCATTCCACGATTTCCTTGCTGGCTGAGGTGTAGCCGCCGGAGGCGCCGCCCAGGGCCTTGCCCAGGGTGCCGGTGAGGATGTCCACCCTGCCCATCACCTCGCAGTACTCGTGGGTGCCGCGCCCACCCTTGCCGAGGAAGCCGGTGGCGTGGCAGTCGTCCACCATTACCAGGGCCTGGTACTTGTCCGCCAGATCACAGATGGCCTTCAGATCGGCAATATAGCCGTCCATGGAAAAGACACCGTCAGTGGCGATCAGCTTGAACCGGGCGCCCTGCTCATCGGCCTCCTTGAGCTTGGCCTCCAGGTCAGCCATGTCGTTGTTGCGGTAGCGGAAACGCTTGGCCTTGCAAAGACGAATACCGTCAATGATGGAAGCATGGTTGAGCTCGTCGGAGATCACTGCGTCTTCCGGGCCCAGCAGGGTCTCGAACAGGCCGCCATTGGCGTCGAAGGCGGAGGGATAGAGGATGGTGTCCTCCTGCCCAAGGAATTCGGATATCTTCGCTTCCAGGTCCTTGTGGATGTCCTGGGTGCCGCAGATGAAGCGCACCGAAGACATCCCAAAGCCATGCTCGTCCAGTGCCTGGTGGGCCGATTTGACCACTTCCGGGTGGTTGGACAGGCCAAGGTAGTTGTTGGCGCAGAGGTTGATGACCTCCTTGCCGTCGGCCAGGGCGATCTCGGCCTCCTGGGGGGTGGTGATCACCCGTTCGGCCTTGTAGAGGCCTTCCTCGCGGAGGGTGTCCAGTTCCTTGCGGAGATGGTCGCGGATGTCCGAGTTCACGTGGCTGCCTCCAGAATTGTGGGAAAGCGCCAAATTATAACAGTTCGGCTGCTGCGAGCCGGCCTCGCCCTGCTTCGATTGAAATAATTTGCAATCGAGATGTATAACCCCTGTATAGTCCGGGTATCGCAAATAAGGCTGGAGAAGACACAATGGACCGTCTCATCGCCTTGGTGGAGAAGGGCTGGATCCCCGATATGCTGACTCGACTGGGTATTCGTCAGCTGCTGCGACAGCGGGCTGACCGGCTGCGACCGGCGGACTGCGAGGAACGGGCGGCCTCGGTGGAGAATTTGCTGATGCAGATGTCCCAGGGCCCGATTGCGGTGGCGACCGATACCGCCAACGAGCAGCATTACGAGTTGCCAACCCGCTTTTTCGAGGGGGTGCTGGGGCCGAACATGAAGTACTCCGCCTGCTGGTGGGGCGGGGATACCTGGCACCTGGCTCAGGCCGAGAATCGGGCACTGGAAATCAGTTGTGAGCGGGCGGAACTGGCTGACGGGCAGGGCATTCTGGAGCTGGGCTGCGGCTGGGGTGCCTTGAGCCTGTGGATGGCCGAGCGTTATCCCGCCGCACGAATTACCGCAGTCTCGAATTCCGCGGGCCAGAAGGCATTCATTGAGGCCCGGGCCCGGGAGCGGGGTCTTGGGAACCTCCAGGTCATTACCGCCGACATCAATGAATTCCAGACGCCCCAGTCCTACGACCGGGTAATTTCTCTGGAAATGTTTGAGCACATGCGCAACTGGTCCGAGTTGCTTGCTCGGGTCAATAGCTGGCTTCGGCCCGGTGGCGCCTTGTTCATTCATATCTTTTGCCACAGAGATTATCCCTATTTCTTCGAGACCGAGGGCAGCGGCAACTGGATGGCGCGATATTTTTTCACGGGCGGATTGATGCCCTCGGATGAATTGCCGGGGCGTTTTCAACAGGCCCTTCGTCTTGAACAACACTGGCGCTGGAATGGCCGGCATTACGCCCGAACCTGTCGTGCCTGGTTGGATAACCTGGATCAGAATCGATCCGAACTCATGCCGCTCATGTCTGACACCTATGGGCAGGAGGATGCTGCTGTCTGGTTCAATCGCTGGCGCATGTTCTTCCTCGCCTGCGAGGAGTTCTTTGCGTTCCGGGGTGGAGAGGAATGGTGGGTTTCCCATTACCGCTTTCGCAAGCCGGAAGAGGAGGGGCAGAAATGAATGGCATTGAATCCCTCGGCAGCGCGGCCCTGCTGGGCCTGGTTCCAGCCCTGGGTCTGATGTTCGTGGTCTGGGTATCCAGTCTGGTATTGCGCGACGCCAGCCTGGTGGATCGTTGCTGGGGGTTTGGTTTTGTGCTCCTGGCATGGTTCTGGTGGCTGACAGGCCCCCGGGAAAGCCTGATGCTGATTCCCGTGGTCCTCGTCACCCTCTGGGGCTTGCGCCTGTCCCTGTATTTGAGCTGGCGCAACTGGAATCACGGCGAGGATTACCGATATCGACAGATGCGCGACAAGCATGGCCCGCGCTTCTGGTGGGTGAGCCTGTTCACGGTCTTTGTTCTGCAAGGCCTGATCATGTGGCTGGTGGCCTTCCCCCTGTTGATGGTGGGGCACGGCAGCCCGCCTGACACGCCCTGGGTCTGGCTCCTGGGGATTGGGGGGCTGTTATGGCTGGTGGGATTTGTTTTTGAGAGCGTCGGTGATTGGCAGCTGGCTCGCTTCAAGGCTGATCCGGCAAACCGCGGTCGGGTCATGGATCGCGGCCTGTGGCGTTATACCCGGCACCCCAACTATTTCGGTGATGTCTGCGTCTGGTGGGCCTATTGGCTGATGAGCGTGCCGGTCGGCGGATGGTGGACCTTTTTCGGGCCGGCTCTGATGACCTTTTTCATTGCCCGCGTTTCCGGCGTGACCTTGCTGGAAAAAAGCCTGGCCGAGAAAAAGCCGGAATATGTCGATTATGTCCGCCGCACCAATGCCTTGATCCCCGGTCCGCCAAGGGCCCGTGGAGGTGACTCATGAGATCAGCCTTGCTGGCGCTATTATTGTTTCTGCTGCTGCCGCTAACCGCGAGGGCCGAGGGGACGGGTGAATTGCCCGCCGAAATCCGTGACGCCGGAGACTGGCAGCTGAAAGGCAGTGCCAGGTTGCGGGTCTATCTCTTTCATGTCTACGACGGTGCCCTGTGGGCGCCGGATGGAGAATGGGGCTGGGAGCAGCCATTCGTGCTGGATTTCAAGTATGCCCGGAACCTCAAGGGCGAGGACATCGCCGAACGAGGGGCAAAGGAAATGAAGGAATTGGGTCATTGCGATCTCCTGGAAGATTGTTGGCTGGATGAACAGAAACAGGCCTTTCCGGATGTCTCCGACGGTGACCGCATTACCGGATGGTATCGGCCTGGGGAATCCGTTCGTTTCTATTTCAATGGCGAGTTCCGTCATGAAGTGGACGATCCGGACTTCGCCCGTCCCTTTTTTGAAATCTGGTTAAGTGAACATACCACTGCTCCCGCCTTCCGCCGCCGCCTGCTGGGGAAGTAGGATCGTCTGTAGTGCTCTTGAGCTCCGAGGCCATTCCCTGTGTCCTGATAGAATGGCCCCATGAGTGACGTCAGAGTCGACAAATGGTTGTGGGCGGCGCGGTTCTTCAAGACCCGCTCTCTGGCTCAGCAGGCAGTGGCCGGGGGCAAGGTGCATGTCAATGGTCATCGGGTGAAGCCGGCCCATGGCTTGAAGCCCGGAGATGCGGTGCGGATCACCAAGGGGCCGCAGCAGTTCGAGGTTCGGGTTCAGGTCCTGTCCGAGAAGCGGGGCCCGGCGAAGGTGGCCGAGACCTTGTATGAAGAGACTGCGGAAAGCCTGGAACGGCGGCGCAAGAATGCCGAAATTCGCAAGATGGAGCGCCTGGCACGGCCCATTCCCGAGAGACGTCCTGACAAGAAGCAACGGCGCCAACTGCGTCGCATGACCGGCAAGGACTAGCGCCGGCCCGCCAGGAGGGTAGCGCCGACGTGCGCAGGCAACGGGAGCCATATTCCTGTTATCCTGCCCTGCGAGGCAGACAGGAGTCCCCATGCCAAGACCCGAGACCCCCTTGCTCACCGTCGATGTGGTGATCGAAAAGCCGGACCGCAACGATGGCAGTATCGTGCTGATCGAGCGCCATCATGAACCCTTGGGCTGGGCCTTGCCGGGGGGCTTCGTGGACATCGGCGAGACCGTGGAGCGGGCGGCCATGCGCGAGGCCTGGGAGGAGACCGGCCTGGAGGTCCGTCTGGTCACCTTGCTGGGTGTGTATTCCGATCCCCGCCGCGACCCGCGCGGCCACAATGTCAGCGTCGTCTATGTCGGCCGGGCGGTGGGCACGCCCCGTGCCGGAGACGACGCCCGCGCCATCAAGCTGGCCGACCCCGCCAAGCCCCCGCCCCTGGCCTTTGATCATGGTCTGATCCTGCATGACTACCTGCGCTGGCGTGACAAGGGCGAGTGTGCCCCGGTCAGGCCCTTGCCAGTGCCGGAGAAGCCCTGAAAGTGCCACCAGAGTAATTTTCCGTTACCGGGAAATCATGGTCCAGATTCGGTATAATTGACGTTTTCTCGCCCCCGATGCGTCGGGGGCGGTCTCGTATTGTCAAAACTCCAAGGAGCACTCCATGGCTTATCAGCATGTCGTCCTGCCTGAAGGCGGGGAGAAGATCACGCGTGAAAATGGCGAGCTGAAGGTGCCGGACAACCCCATCGTCGGCATGGTGGAAGGTGACGGCATTGGCGTCGACATTAGCCCGGCCTGCCGCAAGATCTGGGATGCCGCCGTGGAGAAGGCCTATGGCGGCAAGCGCAAGATTCACTGGGCCGAGCTCTACATGGGCGAGAAGGCTGCCGGCAAATATGACGGTGACTACTTCCCGGCCGAGACCCTGGAAGCCATCAAGGACCTGCGGGTGGCCATCAAGGGCCCGCTGACCACCCCGGTGGGTGAGGGCTTCCGTTCCCTGAACGTCTCCCTGCGCCAGCAGCTTGACCTGTTCGCCTGCGTGCGTCCGGTGAAGTACTACGAGGGCGTGCCCTCGCCGCTGAAGAAGCCCGAAGACATCGATGTAGTGATCTTCCGTGAGAACACCGAAGACGTTTATGCCGGCATCGAATACCAGTCCGGGTCCGATGAGAACAAGAAGCTGTCCACTTTCCTGCGTGATGAGATGGGCGCCAACTTCTTCGACGACGCTGGCCTGGGTGTGAAGCCCATCAGCCCCTTCGGCTCCAAGCGCCTGGTGCGCAAGGCCATTGAGTGGGCCATTGAGCAGGGTCGTGAGAGCGTGACCCTGGTCCACAAGGGCAACATCATGAAGTTCACCGAAGGCGCCTTCCGCAACTGGGGCTATGAAGTGGCCAAGGAAGAGTTCGGTGACAAGATCATCACCGAGGATGAGCTGTGGGACAAGTACGATGGCAAGCGGCCGGAAGGCAAGGTTGTCATCAAGGACCGCATCGCCGACATCATGTTCCAGCTGATGCTGCTGCGTCCGGAAGAGTTCGATGTGCTGGCCACCATGAACCTGAATGGTGACTACCTTTCCGACGCCTGTGCCGCGGAAGTGGGTGGCGTGGGCATTGCCCCCGGCGCCAACATCTCCGATGAAGTGGCTGTCTTCGAAGCCACCCATGGCACCGCACCCAAGCATGCCGGCAAGGACAAGGTGAACCCCGGCTCCCTGCTGTTCTCCGGCACCATGATGCTGGACTACATGGGCTGGACCGAGGCCAGCGAACTGGTACAGAAGGCCTACGAAAAGACCGTGGCCAGCAAGACGGTGACCTATGACTTTGCCCGTCAGATGGACGGTGCAAAGGAGGTCAAGACCAGCGAATTTGCTGAGGCCCTGATCGGCAACATGTAAGCATCTTTCGCTGATGCTGTTTGAAAAAAGCCGCTCCCTCGGGAGCGGCTTTTTTCTTTCTGAGTATCAGTCAGTCTTTCTTCCCGGTTTTTCAAACGTTCCGAAAAGACGCTGTTGACCATCTCGCCAATGCCACTGACCCCGGGCCATCACGTCTCTCACTGCATAGTCCTCCTCGAGCACGACCAGATCTGCATCCATGCCCACATCCAGTCTCCCCTTGCGAGGCAGTTTCAACAGCTCGGCGGGATTGCAGGTGAAGGCCGGCAGTACGGTTTCTGCCGGCCTTCCACTGCGCAACAGTTTCTGGAGCGTTAATAGCAGGGAATCAGGTCGTCCCACATCCAGGCTGTGCAAATGCCCGTGGTCATCGAAATGAGGCAGGCAGCCGCCGCCGTCGGAACTCACGCTGATCCGCCCGCTGGGACCGTTGTCATCCAGATAACGGGCCAGAGCCTCGGCGGCCGGTACATCAGCATGGCTTGGATCTTCTGGAAAGGCTGTGATGTCAACGTGACAGCCTCGTCTGGCAGCCTCCATTGCCTCATCCATCAAGGCAGGCTGGCGATTGATATGGGTGGGCTGCAGGACTCGGGCGGGAATATCCGAATCGCGCAGAACCCGAAACAGGGGGTCCATGCCCTGTTTGCCGTCGCCGAGGTGCAGGTGCAGGACTCCGGCCTTGTTGGCCATCAGCCCGGCCACATGAGCTTCGCTGGCGATGCGGATCAGTTCCTGATCGGTGGGATGGCTGGAACGGTGGTCACTGACGGCGAGTTCGCCCACACCCACGACCCGATCGATATGAACAATATCGGCGCGGATGCTGCCGGTAAGAGTCACGGGCGGGACATGATAGCCGCCGGTGTAGCACCAGGCAGATAGGCCCTCTGCCATCAGAGCGCGGGCGCGGACCACCAACTCACCGGTGGTGCGTACCAGGTCATCAGTACCAAGCAGTCCCACCACGCTGGTGACGCCTGCAGCGGTGAATGCGCCCAGGTCGACTGAAGGCACCCGGCTTTCCGGACCATCCTCGCCACCACCGCCGGTGATGTGGGCATGGCAGTCCACCAGGCCGGGGATCACCATGCGACCCTCCATGTCCGCGCTCTCAATACCGCCAGAGCCCTCCAGTGCCAGGGCCTGTTCTCCGCGCAGGACGATTACCTCCCCGGCTACCAGCAGGTGATCCATGCCTTCATCCATCGGTGAATGCAGTCGGCAATTCTTGAGCAGTTTCATCATTTCCGGGCCTCCTTTCCACGTTTGCTGTCGGCGGCAGATTCAGGGCCAAGGGACAAGGATAGGCCGTACCAGCCGACGTGTTGGTTTCGATCCGCACTCAACCACTGCGTCTGCTCTGTTTCTTCAAGCTCGATTTGCCAGCGCTGCGGTGATGCATGGTGCTCTGCCGTCAGGCGAGCCTGCTTGCTGCAACGGAGTTTTCCGGCCATCTTCGCAACGCCCTGATCGCCCAGCAGATCCGCGTCAGATGGTGAGTCGCAGCTTGCCTGTTCTGTGCTGCTTTCCGGGGCAATGTGGAAACGCCCCTTTGCATCGATTGTCATCCCATTGCCCGATGTCAGGCGGTGGAGTAACACATTGCGGGCGGCCAGACCTGATTCGTTCAGGGATAGCGTAGACTCGCGAAAATCCATGATCATGGCAGCGGCGGCACCCAGAACATGAAAATGCCGGTCTCCGCCAGGACTTTGGCCCACAAGCAGGGCTGTGGTCTCATCGACTCCAAAGCTCAGGTCAGCGCCGGTGGCAGCTGCCAGGGCAATGGAGCGGACTGGACGGCCCCGTTCGCCATAATGGGTATCCAGCAATCCGAAGGAGAAAAGGCCCAGGCCCCCCGCTTGCTGCCAGGTCAGCGTATCCGGATCAGTGCCTTCCGGGCAGTCACCATGAAGGCCGCAATCCGGGGCGGGTGGGGGCGATGTCACCATGTTACCGCGCAATGCGGCCTCCGGAGTGCCACTGGCAATCATGGCCATGTCCTGCCCTGTTTGTACCGCCGTGCCGGCGCTGGTCCCGCCGACAACCAACGCCTCCGCCTGGAATCGCTCACGAAGTCGAGTCAGGGCAGCGCCGGCCGTGCGCTCATCCTTGAACAGCGTCGCCCGATGTCGAGACTGGTCGCCGCCATTGAAGAACACCCCGTCGGCCCAATCCATCAGAGAGGTCAGAGTGTCGGGGTTCAGGCAGGCCTCTGTCTGCTTTGCGGCCAGGTCAGGATAGATGTGGGCACGGTTCCAGGCGTTGCTGACTCCGGCACGCCATTGGTCCAGGTCGTCGCATTCTCCGGCCCGTGTAGCGGCATGGACCGCAGGGCCGGTTGGTGCCCAGCGTGCTTCGGCGCCACTTTGTTCGAAGGCGCCCAGGTAATAGTCCACCACGGACAGAGGGTCTCGGGCGGCTGAAGTGAAGACCAGTATCCTGGGTTGATCCCTGCCGGAAACCGCGGATGCCATTTCCACAAACTCCTGGTAAATGGCAGGCCGTTCGTGCTCGCGAGTGTTGGCGGCGCTGACCCATTCCCGGGCGCGTTCACCGTCCCGGGCCGGGTCTTCGCTGAATGCTTCCAGTAAATCGATGACCCGGTCCCGCTCTCGCGGGCTGAGCTCATCCGGAATGAGCTCTCTCAGCTCCTTGTGAGCAAAATCGCTGCTACCGCTCTTCAGACTGGCCTTCAGGCGTTGTTCCAGTTTTGCCCTCTGCGGCTCCCGCTTTTCCTGCCAATAGGCAGGATCCAGAATCCGCTTCAGGCGCTTGCGGTCCAGTCGATAAACCGTCGCGGTATGCGCACTGGTGGGCCAGTCTGCCTCGTCGCGGCGCTCATCGTCGCAAGCGCTGCGATAGCGGCTGGAGCACAGGCTGATGCTGCCGCCGGCAAGCAGCAGTGACCATTGAATGTCATTTTCCGGGTTGTCGTTTTCTTGCAACGGCTGCGGGCCGCAGGCCGTTAGCAACAGCGCTGCGAAGGCAATGAATGCAAGCCTTTGGCGGGTTTTCATGGTCTTCCCCATCCGTCCAATTGCAGTGAATCAGTGTCGCCTGGGCGACACAGTGACTTGACTTTGGCAAAAGGTCGTGGATAGTCTGAGGGGAAGGCTGGCAGGGGAGGCCAATCCAAGGCCAGCCTTCTTTGGAGAAGACCAAGTGGGTAGTATGACCCCGGGAGCGGTCTGAAACAATGGCCATCCAGACACTGACAGGCTTGGCTACCTTCCACGGCCGCTTTTGCAAGTCGCCGTATCGGTACAAGCCGCACTATCTCAGCGAGTGGTTCGACGAATAGATCGTCAGGTCACGCAGTGACCTGATGGTGCATTCCCGCCCGGTGCTCTCGGCACCAGTCGGACCCGCGCCATCCCCTAAACCGCCTACATCCCTCAGGATGCTGCTGCGTCTTCTGTCCGCAGTGGGCGTTCGGATGACAGCTGGAGAGCTGCCTCTGGCTGATGGTGGCCTTGAATCCCGATGAGATCAGGGGGATTTATGAGCAATCAAAACGCTTTTGATACAAAGTTGGCCGTAGCTGTGTTCGCCAGCCTTGCCTGGATGACGACAGCGAACGGCTTAGCCGTTGCAGAGACAGATGACACCGATGATGAAAGTCAGGCGGAGCTGGAGCGGGTCCAGGTGACCGGTTCCCGTATTCGCGGTGTTGACCTGGAGGGTGTGCAGCCTCTCCTCAGCTTTGACCGCGAAGATCTGGATGCCTCCGGGCAGGATTCGCTGATTGACTTTCTTCGTTTGCTACCTCAGATGGGAGGCGGTGAAGGGACTTTCACCACGGCCCAGAGCGGTACATTGACGGGCGATAGTCCTGCGGGGGCTGCCGGTGTTTCCCTGCGCAGTCTCGGTACCGCATCCACCTTGGTGTTGGTGAATGGACGCCGTACGACAGTGGCTTCCTTCGCCAATCAAAGCGAATCATTTGTTGATATCAACTCCATCCCCATGGCTGCCGTGGACCGGGTGGATGTATTGGCAACCGGCGCTTCAGCCATTTACGGCGCGGATGCTGTGGCCGGTGTGGTCAATGTGATTCTCCGCGATGACCTGGACGGCGGTGAGGTAAGGCTCGGCTATGGTGACTCGGCGGCGAGCAGCAATGACAGTCGGAGCAGTATCAATGTGGCATTCGGCCGGAACTTCGAAAACGGCAATGTGACAGGCTTCATCGACTATTATGACCGTTCCGCCCTCCGGGACCGTGACCGTTCCATTACGGCGGTAGAGCCGTTTCCCTCTCAGCAGGGCCGCTGGCCAAGCTTCAATGTGGACCCTGACTTGATCCAGGAAGACTTCATTGAGGAAAGCTGTCCTCCTGAGCTTCAGGACGTCGGACGTTTCGGGGAGTTCTGCTCCTTCAACCGCAATGCCTTCACTGACACTGTGCCACCGACCGAGCGGATTGGTGGGGGTGTGTTCGCTCATTTTGACATCACTGATCGCACCCGCTGGTATGCCGATTTCATCTACCAGCAGAACAGGAGTGAAGCGAATTCGGCACCGGCACCCTGGTCTGGTGAGATCATTTCCCTGGACCACCCGGATATCCCCACCGACGTTCAGGAAGAGATCGATGAGCGAGCCGATGAGCTGGACCAGTTCGGTATCGATCCGCTATTCCAGGGCTGGGGGCGTTTCAATGAAGCCCGCGCCATTGATTTGGAAAGCGATACCTGGCGTCTGGTCACCGGTTTGGACGGCATTACCGACGGCAACTGGGAATGGGATACCGCCCTGACCGTTGCCCGTAACCGTTCCGTGCAACGAGCCATCAGCGGGATCATGAATCGGGAAAAGTTCCGCGCCGGCCTCTTTGGTGAACTTTGCCCGGATGGCAGTGTGGGTTGTGACCCCGAGACGGACGGTCTTTGGTACAACCCTTTTGGTGGGCAGGATGCCAATAGCCCGGAAGTCCTGGACCTGGTCCGAGAGCGTGTACCCCGGCGCGGTGAGTCCGGCCTTTACGGCATTGACTTCAGTCTGGCCGGTGATCTGGCCAGCCTTCGTCATGGCGCCTTGTCGGCGGCCTTCGGTGCCGAGTTCCGGCATGAATATGCCGAAGACAATCCTTCGCCTCTGGCAACGGCCGATCCGGATGACAACTTCCAGGTGCCCGTGTTTGGATTCGGTTCCACGGATGTGGAGGCGGACAGGAATGTGGTCGCCGCTTATGCGGAGTTCAACGTGCCCCTGGCTGAAAATTTCGACATGCAGCTTGCGGGGCGATTCGACCATTACAGCGACTTCAGCGGTGCCTTCAGCCCGAAGGTGGGTTTCCGCTGGCAGCCCCATGAACGCTTCCTGATGCGGGGCTCCTGGGCCCAGGCATTCCGGGCACCCTCCCTGGCCCAGGTGGGTGCAGGTATCACCCTGTCGTCAGGGACGTTGCCCTGTTCCGAGGATTCGGAGTTTTTCGACAATTGGTGTGAGGGCGAGGCCGACGATCTCTCCTATCTGTCCCAGATCACCGGCAACCCGGATCTGGAAGCGGAGGACTCCGATTCCTGGAACTTCGGCATCGTGACAAGCCCCACGGATGATCTGACCATCAGTCTGGATTATTGGCGTTTCGAGCACACCAATCTGGTCGATATCGACGATGCCGTGGTGTTTCGTGATGCATTGAACGATCCGGATCTTATCGCTGAACCCGGTGGGATTGGCCCTGGAAACGTGGGTATCGAAACCATGAGCGGCGATCTGGAAAGCCGCTTGTGGGAGGTTTTTGTCCAGCTCATCAATGTGGGTGAGCAGAAAACCGATGGTGTGGACCTTTCCATTGAGCAGCGAATCGACCTGGGGCAGGCGGGTAATCTAAGGCTTTTCCTGGACGCGACCTGGATCAATTCCTTCAAGCGCCGTCTGTCCACCATCGAGCCGGAAGAGAGCCTTGCCGGTACCTGGCGTTATCCTGAAATGCTGGTCAATGCCGAGGCGAGATGGAACACCGGGCCATGGCAATTTGGCCTGCTTTTGCGCCATACCGGCTCCTACGAGGATGACATCGAACGGGCGGATATTGGGGATCTCGCTCGTGTCTCCTCCTGGAACCGCTGGGATGGCAGCGTGAGCCTTGATTTCGACAATGAATCCTGGCTCTCGCTACATGTGGACAACATCCTTGATGATGAGCCGCCCAGGGTGCTTGGTTCCTCGGCTAACGTGGACCTGGTAAATCACACCACCATGGGCCGGTTCTACTGGCTCCGGTATACCATGCCCTTTGGTCGTTAATCAGAGTGCAGCAACCCCCGGCCCCTGGGGTCGGGGGTTTGCCGGAGCCATGAAATGAGTCAGTCAGCCGCATCAGTCACACCGCAGGCCGGGGCCAGTCGCGTTCCCGATACCTTCGTGATCCTGTTCTTCATCGTCATTGCAGCGGCGATGCTGAGCTTTGTGGTTCCCAAGGGCGCTTTTGAAACCCGGGTGGTCAGCTATGAGCAGCAGGGTGTGGAGCGGTCTCGGGAAGTGGTCGTGCCCGGCAGCTTTCAATATCTTCAGGATGAGGAAGGCGAGCCGGTCCGGCGCGGTGTGCGCCTGTTCAGTGATGAGGAGGGCAGCCCTGGGCTGTTGAATTTTGCCTTCGAGGGGCTGGTTGCAGGTGACAGACACTCCGCGGCCGTGGGAGTGATTGCCTTCATCCTCCTGATCGGTGGCGCCTTCGGGATCATTCTGCGTACCGGCGCGATACAGACTGGTCTGATCAGCGTGGTCAAGGCCATGCGGGGTCGAGACATGGTCCTGTTGCCACTGATTACGGTCCTGTTCTCTCTGGGGGGTGCCATCTTCGGCATGGGGGCGGAAGCCATTGCCCTGGCCATGATCATCATTCCCTTGATCGTGGTGTTGGGCTATGACGTCCTGACCGCCATTTTGATCACCTATGTGGCGACCCAGGTGGGTTTCGGCAGTTCCTGGATGAACCCCTTTAGCGTGGGGGTTGCTCAGGGAATCGCCGAGGTGCCGGTGTTATCGGGTGCTGGATTCCGGGGCGTACTGTGGACAGTGTTCACGGCTACCCTGATCCTTTTTGCACTGTGGCATGCCCGTCGGGTCAAGACTGATCCAGGGCGATCGCCGGTGCCGGAGGCCAATGCCTGGTTTCGTGACCGCTTCGAAGAACAGGTATCGGATCGTTTCACCGTGGCCCATGGTCTGGTGATCCTGGTGCTCGTGGCGGGGATCGCCTGGATTGTCTGGGGCGTTACGGCTCGCGGCTATTACATCGCCGAGATTGCTACCCAGTTCTTCACCATGGGGCTGGCCGCCGGCGTGATAGCCACTGTCTCCCGACTTAACGGTATGGATACCAATGCCGTAGCGGTCTCCTTCAAGGAAGGGGCTGCCGCGCTTCTGCCTGCGGCACTGATTGTGGCCATGGCCCAGGGGGTCCTGGTGGTGCTCGGGGGCAATGATCCCACTTCGCCCTCGGTCCTCAACACCATCCTGCACGCCATGTCCCAGGCCATGGAGGGGCAGGGCCCCATAGCATCGGCCCTGTCCATGCTCGGCTTTCAGGCGGGCTTCAATTTCTTCGTGGCTTCAGGCTCGGGACAGGCTGCGCTGACCATGCCCATCATGGCGCCACTGGCAGACCTGGTGGGGGTGAGCCGTCAGGTGGCGGTTCTGGCTTTTCAGCTGGGTGACGGAGTGACCAACCTGATTATTCCCACTTCCGCGGTGCTCATGGGCGTTCTGGGTGTGGCCCGGGTTTCCTGGTGGACGTGGGTCAAGTTCATCGTTCCTTTTGTGCTGCTGCTATTGGGGCTTTCCATGGCCTTCATGGTGGGAGCCGTTTTGATTGGGTTCAGCTAGGTGTTACAGCCTTGGCTGAGCCGAGGAGGTCTTATGCCTTATCTTAAGTTTGCTGTCCTATCGCTATTTTTCGCGCTTTCTGCCGCCTGCTTTTCCGAAAGCGATGCCTCATCGGGCAATGGCGAGACGAGTAATGGCGGGGAAGCACTTCTGGTCCTTGCCGGCGGTGGCGCTGAAGGTGATGTAGGAGATACCAGTAGCTGGTCATACGGGCTGTATTCCCGGTTGCTTGATAACGGCGATATTCACGGCGACGGGGTGGTTCGTGTAGCCATCCTTGCGACCAGTTTCCCCAGTAACCCCAGTGATAGGGACTGGCTGGGTGAATACTTTGTCTGGATTGGCGACACCCTCGGGAAAGAAGTGAGTTTCGAGAATGTGGAAGTTGACAGTCGCAACCGGGCTGATGATCCCGCTGTGGTTGATGGTGTAGCCGATGCCGATGTGATCTTTATTCGCGGTGGTGACCAGTGGGAGTATGTGACCTGGTGGAAAGGCACGCTGTTGGAGTCCCATATTCGGGATGTGCATGCCGCCGGCGGTGCAATCGGTGGTACCAGCGCCGGGGCCATGAGTCTGTCCTCACTGAGCTATGCCTCGGGGCAGGACATGATCAGCACGGATGTTCTATACGACAGCCACAGTAGCTACCTGGATGACCGGGACGGTGGCAGCGGCATCCACGAAGATTTCCTGGCCTTCCTCGACAATGCCGTGGTCGATACGCATTACACCTGGCGGGGACGAATGGGTCGTCTTCTGGGTATTCATGCCAAGGCGATTGACGATGGCGCCTCGGACAGCCTGGTGGGTATTGGCATCGAGGAATACAGTGGCATTGTGGTTCAGGAGGGTGAAGCGGAAGTCATCGGTCACGGTGGGGTGAGCTTCTTTACCAGCCTGCAGGAGACCGAGATGGTCCGGGAGCCCGGTCGCCCATTGATCTATACCGATGTGCGTCTGGACCGGCTGTCAGATGGCTGGCGATGGAGCTTTGATGAAGCCGAGGCCATCCCGCCGATTGATGCCGAGTCCGTGGATACGGTTGGCGAGGGTCCTGCCAATGATGGTGCCCTTTTTGTGGATGGCGCCGTTGTGAACGATGCCGACTATTTCCAATGGCTCATTTTCGACAGCCCCTTTGAGCTTGAGGAAAGCACCCGGGGCACCGTGATTCTGGAAGCGGCCGGCCACACCCATGCTCTGGAAGATGGGGAGCGGGGGTATCGCCAGGAAACGGTTTTCTCCGCATTGGGGGATGGGCGGGTCCAGCTGGGCTTGTTGCTCTTTCATGATGACTACAATGGCGTCAGCGGTGCCGTTGAGCGATCTGCCGAGGTGCCGGATCAATTGCTGGCTGGGCCCGATCTGGCGAGCATCTTCATCAATGCCCGCTCGGCGGAGTTCCAGGCAGAGGCAGCCAACTTTGATTCCAAGAATGGCGTGGATGCCACCCTGGGCATGAGTGGGTTGCGGGTTCATGTCCTGGCGGATTCAGACAACCGCGACATGGCCCTGAATTCCCGAACCGGGCAGGTGGAGACCATTGCTTCCGGCGGGGAGCCCGGGAACGGGGATGATAATGGCAACGGTGATGATGATGGTAACGGGGGCGACGACGGCGATACAGACTCGGTGGAGCTAGAGCTTGACCCCTACAGGGTACGTGGCCGCCATCATGTGGATTTGTCCTGGACTGGCCTGGAGGACGAGACTGCGGTGGTCTTCCGGGATGGCGAAGAGGTGGCCGTGGTGAATGATTCCGACAGCTACACGGATGTCCCGGGCGGCCAGGGTGGCGGTAGTTATGTGTATCAGCTATGCGATGCCGAGGGCGCGCGCTGTTCTGACAGCGTGACCGCCGAATTCTGACCTTGTCCCCGGGCCCGGTGCCGGCCCAGGTGGCCGGCACCGCCTTCCAAACGACCCTGTTTGGAAAAAAACCTTTTGGAACAAACCCCTGTCGTATTTTTTCCAACAAGATGGACAGCCCCGACGGGCTGTCACGGACGGGCGTTTGAGCTAGAATAGTCGCCTTGACGGCTGCCCCGGCCACTTTTGCTGGGAGTCGCCGGGAGAGTCGTCAATCGCATTCATGCCGCCCCTATGGGGCGGTGGTCCTTATTTCCGGATATCAGCGGGAGTCTTATCGTGGCACTACCCGAACGCAGCCAGCCGGCAACCACCCCTTTCATTTTCGAGAATGGCCGCCCCGCCATGGACGAACGGCGGGCTGAAATGAACAAGCTCTACCTGGCCGACGAGGCGGAATGCATGGAACGCCTGCTGCCCGCGGCGCGTCTGGATGACGCCACCCGGCGTCGGATCGTGGCCAAGGCCGAGTCCCTCGTGGAACTGGTTCGCAAGAAGGGCGTGAAAAAGACAGGTATTTCCGCCTTCATGCAGCAGTATGACCTGTCTTCCCAGGAAGGTGTGGTGTTGATGTGCCTGTGCGAGGCCCTGATTCGGGTGCCCGACGCCATTACCGCCGACAAGCTCATTCAGGACAAGATCGCCTCCGGTGATTGGCGCTCTCATTTGGGTGAGAGCGACTCCCTGTTTGTCAACGCGTCCACCTGGGGCCTGATGCTGACCGGCGGGGTCGTCAAGGTCGACAAGCGCACGCGCAAGGATGTCTCCGGTTTCATGAGTCGGCTGACGGCGCGCCTGGGTGAGCCCATGATACGGGGCGCCATGCGCCAGGCCATGCGTATTCTGGGCTTCGAGTTCGTCATGGGGCGGACTATTGAAGAGGCCCTCAAGCGCGCGCGCAGCAAGGAGCACCGGTATTATCGCCATAGCTTTGACATGCTGGGCGAAGCGGCCTTGACCTGGACCGATGCGGATCGCTATTTCGAGGCCTATGCCGAGGCGATCGACAAGACCGGCGAGGCCGTGGGCAAGGATGAGTCCATCTGGCAGGCCCACAGTATCTCGGTGAAGCTGTCTGCCCTGCATCCCCGCTATGAATACGCCAACCGTGAAGCCGTGCTGGATGAACTGGTGCCGCGGCTGCTGCGCCTGGCCGAGCGCGCCCGGGACGCTGGTATACAGCTGACAGTGGATGCCGAGGAGGCCGATCGCCTGGATATCTCACTGGAAGTGATCGAAGCGGTCTATCGCTCCCCCTCCCTGGAAGGCTGGGAAGGCTTCGGGCTGGCCATCCAGGCCTATCAGAAGCGCTGCATCCGGCTGATTGACTGGCTGAATGCGCTCACCAGCGATGTCGGTCGCAAGATGCCGGTGCGGCTGGTCAAGGGGGCCTACTGGGATAATGAGATCAAGTGGGCTCAGGTGGAAGGCGAACACGCCTATCCGGTTTTCACCCGCAAGGTGAATACCGACGTTTCCTATCTTGCCTGCGCTCGCAAGTTGCTGGAAGAGTGCGACCAGATCTATTCCCAGTTCGCGACCCACAATGCCCATACCCTGGCCAGCATTCTGGAGATGGCCGGTGGTCGCAGCGATTACGAGTTCCAGCGCCTGCATGGTATGGGGGAGGAACTCTATGGCGAAGTGATGCGGGAGAGGCCGGAAATCTCCTGCCGGGTTTATGCCCCCGTGGGTCGGCACAAGGAGCTGCTGCCTTATCTGGTCCGTCGTCTGCTGGAGAATGGCGCCAATACCTCCTTTGTGAACCACATCATGGATCCCAAGGTGCCGGTGAGTCAGATCACCAGGGACCCGGTGGCCGAAGTGGAAAAACTTAAGCAGATTCCCCATCCGAAAATTCCCCTGCCCAAGGACTTGTACCGCAGCTTCGGCCAGGAGCGGGAGAATTCCCTTGGCGTGAACCTCACGGATCCGGACGAGTTGGCGCCGCTGGCTGAAGCCATGGAAAAGGCCATGCAGCAGCAATGGGAGGCCAGGGCGATTATTGGTGGCAAGATCC
This sequence comes from Natronospira elongata, assembly GCF_034931365.1. Lineage (NCBI taxonomy): Bacteria > Pseudomonadati > Pseudomonadota > Gammaproteobacteria > Natronospirales > Natronospiraceae > Natronospira > Natronospira elongata. The sequence goes on along the minus strand of NZ_JAYGII010000003.1, from coordinate 17,787 downwards.
ACGGTGGTGGCAAGGAAGTGCGGGCGGTGGACCCAAGCGATAACCGCCGTTCCCTGGGTGTCTATTACGAGCCGGAGGAGTCGGCGGTTCGTGAAGCCATCGACATTGCCCACAAGTCTCAGCCGAGCTGGGATGCCACTCCGGCCGCCGAGCGGGCAGCCATTCTGCGCAAGGCGGCGGATCTCTACGAGGCGCACATGGGGGAACTCATGGCCCTGTGTACTCGCGAAGCCGGCAAAACCATTCCTGACGGCGTTGCCGAGGTTCGCGAGGCGGTGGACTTCCTGCGCTACTACGCCAACCAGTGTGAAGAAAAGTTTGGCGCGGAAATACCGCTGCCGGGGCCCACGGGCGAAAAGAATACCCTGCGATTGACCGGCAAGGGTGTGTTTGTCTGCATCAGCCCCTGGAATTTCCCTCTGGCGATCTTTACCGGTCAGGTCACCGCCGCCCTGGCCGCCGGCAATGCCGTGTTGGCCAAGCCGGCCGAACAGACTTCCCTGATTGGCTCCCTGGCGGTCAAACTGCTGCACAAGGCCGGCGTGCCCGGCGATGTGCTGCATTTCCTGCCCTGTCGTGGCAGCACGATCGGCAAGATTGTCACCCCGGATGAGCGTATCGCCGGTGTGGCCTTTACCGGCTCCACCGAGACCGCCAAGCTGGTCAATCGCACGCTGGCCGAGCGGGAAGGCATCATTCCCACCTTGATTGCGGAAACGGGCGGCCAGAACGCCATGATTGTTGACAGTTCGGCGCTGCCGGAACAGGTGGCCGACGACGTCGTACAGTCTGCCTTTCACAGTGCCGGCCAGCGTTGTTCCGCGCTGCGTATTCTCTGTCTCCAGGAGGAGATTGCCCCCCGCGTGCTGGAAATCCTCAGCGGCTACATGGACACCTTGACGGTGGGTGATCCTGGTCTGCTGAGCACCGATATTGGTCCGGTCATCGACGAGAAGGCCTACAAGGGGCTGAGTGAGCACGTGGAGTGGATCAAGGGCAAGGGCAAGTTGATCAAGGAAGCGCCTCTGGGCCCGAACTGCGCCAATGGCACCTTCCTGGCACCTGTGGCGGTGGAGATTGACGACATTGCCATGCTGGAGCGAGAGCAATTTGGCCCGGTCCTGCATGTGGTGCGTTACAAGGCCAAGGATCTGGATCGGGTCATCGACGCGGTCAACAAGACCGGCTACGGGCTTACCCTGGGCATCCACACCCGGATTGACAGCGAGGCGGATTACATCCAGCGTCGCATCAAGGTGGGTAATGCCTATGTGAATCGCAATATGGTGGGCGCAGTGGTGGGCGTGCAACCCTTCGGCGGGCAGGGCCTTTCCGGCACTGGCCCCAAGGCCGGCGGCCCCCACTACATGCTACGTTTTGCCAACGAGCGTACTCTGACAGTCAACACCGCCGCCGTCGGTGGTAATGCCAGCCTGCTGGCGTTGTCGGATGATTAAGATAAAGTGAACAGTGAACAGATGAAAGTGAACAGTGGGCCGTGCCCTCGGAGATAGAGTGCCGCTTTGGCAAGATACCAGTGCACTCAAGGCTCCAGTCGGCAATGGCCTTTCAGGAAATGGACAGCGGTTGAGTAGGTACGGCCCGCTGTTCACTGGGAACTGTTCACTTTCATCTCCAAAAGAACGGAGTTCTTATTGTGGCAGTCAGCGTATTCGACATGTTCAAGATTGGCATCGGGCCGTCCAGTTCCCATACCGTGGGGCCCATGCGGGCGGCGTTGGCCTTCTGTGAAGACCTGGTGGAGAAGGGCGGGCTGGAACGTACCGCCCAGGTGGTCGTCAAGCTCTATGGTTCACTGGCGCTGACCGGTGTGGGGCACGGCACGGACAAGGCCGTGATTCTGGGGCTGCTTGGCGAGACGCCCCGGGATGTCAATCCCGACGCCATCGATGACATGTTGGCAGCGGTTCGGCAGGCCAAACGTATCAAACTATTGGGACAGCATGAGATCGCTTTCGATCCAGCGGAGAAGATTGAGTTTCACAAGGGCGAACGTCTGCCCCGGCATTCCAATGGGATGGGGCTGGTGGCGTTTGATGCCGATGGAGGCGTCGTTCACGAGGAGATCTTCTATTCCATTGGTGGTGGCTTTGTTGTCCGTGAACACGAAGAAGAGGGCGATGGAGCCAGTGACGATCAAGCACCGATTCCCCATCCCTTCAACACGGCTGAAGAACTGCTGGCCCAATGCCGTGACAACAATATGTCCATCTGGGCCCTGATGCTGGAGAACGAGAAGATCTGGCGGGATGAAGACACGGTTCGCCAAGAGTTGCTGGCGATCTGGCAGGTCATGCAAGAGTGTACTCAACGGGGGTTCCGCGTCGAGGGGAATCTGCCGGGCGGATTGGAAGTTCGACGGCGGGCGCCTCGTTTGTATCGAGAGCTACAGGAACAGAATGCCGACGAACATCTGGACCTGCTGGACTGGGTCAATGTCTTTGCCCTGGCAGTGAATGAGGAAAATGCCGCTGGTGGTCAAGTGGTAACCGCTCCTACCAATGGTGCGGCGGGAATCATTCCGGCGGTACTGCACTACTACAATCGATTTGTAGACGACGCCTCGGATGAAGGGGTTATCCGCTTCCTGCTTACTGCCGGGGCGATTGGGATTCTGTATAAGAAAAATGCCGGTATCTCCGGTGCCGAGATGGGCTGTCAGGGTGAGGTCGGGGTGGCATGCTCCATGGCTGCGGCCGGGCTCACGGAGGCAATTGGTGGCAGCCTGTCGCAAGTGGAAAATGCCGCTGAAATTGGCATGGAACACAATCTGGGTCTTACCTGTGATCCAGTGGGTGGCCTGGTGCAGATCCCCTGTATTGAACGCAATGCCATGGGATCGCTCAAGGCCATCAACGCCTCACGCATGGCCATGCGCGGGGATGGTCAGCACAAAGTGTCCCTGGATCAGGTCATTCGGACCATGCGCCAGACGGGCAACGACATGAAGAGCATTTACAAGGAGACTTCCCAGGGTGGTCTGGCCGTCAACGTCCCGGAATGCTGATTTTCTTATAGCTGTACGCAACTCCTTTCTCCTCTTTCCATGCCTGTTTGCCCTGGCTGCTTGCAGCCAGGGCCGGCTGGATCAAGCTTATCCGGCCAGTGGATTACTGGCCGGGGAGACCTTCACTGCGAAACTGGATTCACCCATTGCCCGCTATTATCTGGAAGATTATCCGGATGTACACCCCGACGGCTGGTACGAAAAAATTGCAGAGTTTGAGTCTCGACTGTCCGATGAGGGCTTGTCCCAGGCGCTCCTTGGCGAGGTGACCCGGGCAACGGACTCTGTCGATCTGGCAGCCCTGATGTTTGCCCGCCACATACGCGCTGGTGAAGGTAATCGCCACTGGCAGGCCTGTGTTACTGAAGCCAGCCAGGGTTTACGTTCCGCCGATGACTTGCGGGATCTGCTGATATTCAACGCCGCCGATAACTACAAGATCCTGTTCGCCCCTGGCTGGCTGTATGAGGATAATGCCCAGACCGAAGCGGATTTCGCCCGTACCCGTGCCAGCCTGGATCACACACCCCTGGAGTACCATTTCGTGCCCACGCCGCAGGATGGCAGCGTGGAATCCAATGCGGAGATGCTGGCCGATGCCATACGCGACTATCAGGGCACGGATTTGAACCTGATCGTTGTGAGCGCCAGTAAATCGGCTGCGGAGGTCCACTGGGCCCTGGGGACATTATTGACGCCGGAAGAGGGCGAAGCGGTAGTCGCCTGGGTCAATGCCGGCGGGGTCCTGGGCGGGACGCCACTGGCGGATCAATGGACCCGATTTCCCAGGAACCTGATGGCTCGTCTCGTCTTTCTTCGCTATGGTTGGAACTGGAATAGCCTCCATTCCCTGCGAACTGACCGAAGTAGAGAGCGTCTGGAAAAGGCTCGACTCCCAGAAAACCTCCCTGTGATCAATTATGTGGCCGTACCCATGACTACGCAGGTCAGCGAAGGTGCCAGGGGACGTCACCGTTTTCTTGCTCGGTACGGACCCAATGACGGCTTGGCGCCACTGATGTACACCAAGGTTGCGGGGCAGATTAGTCTGGTAGAGAGTGGTGCTGACCATTATTTCCTCACAGTGGATATTGGCACCCGGACTCTGGCCATGACCGAAGCGGTGTTGGCTTTCCTTGAAGGTAAAGACTGCGGTGGCGGGCGGCTTCCGAGGCCTTGAAATTACTGGGGAAGCCGAGATTGGGGGATGGATTGGTGCAGGAAGAGGAGAATGGATTAGACTTGGGGAAAAAGGGGCCGAGGCTGGGAAGCCCGGAGTGAGTGTCATGCGGTGAGGTCTTACGGCCAGGAGGGCGCCAACTCACCAGGGGCATCCAGATGCGGCCAGTCGAAAACAGCGGAAGCCGGTCATCAGGCATGGGCGAAAGACCCGTGCAGACTGCCTTGTTGTTGACCTTGTTGCTTGTTTTATTGGCTCTGGGCTTTGGTGCCTGGCGTCTCGCCCTTGAGGCCGAGCGAGTGGAGCAGACCAGTGAGCTGCATACCCGCCTCGGTGTTGTGCAGCGAGAGCTGGAAGCCCGCACCGGACGTTATCTCTCCCTTCTGAGGGCGTCGTCTGCATCCCTTGAGTATATTGGCCCACCTGATGCCAACGCCTGGGAGCAGTTTGTTAGGCGTCTCAATCTTGAATTCAACTATCCCCAGGTCGATAGCCTCAACCTCCTGCGACATCTGTCGCCAGATGAGGTTCATGATTTCGAAACTGAAATTCAAGCGCAGCTGGACTCTGATTTTGCTGTGATCAGTGATTCAGGGAGAGATTTCCTCTGTGTGATCACCTATTCGTCGGCACCAGGCGGCGGGCAGCCAGGCTACGATGCATGCCAGGCGGGTACGCCCCGGGATGCTCTACTCCAGGCGGCAAGCCTTGAAGAACCCGTGCTATCCGCGCCCCTGCAGTTTTCTCCGGCCGGCAACGAAACGGAATTTCCTGAAGAGCGTCTTATTCCGGGTATGATATTCGTTTCCCCTTTATTCATGGAAGGCCGGGGGCCTGATCAGGCCCTGTTTGGATGGCTTGCGATAACGCTAAGCACTGAGAGCCTTTTCGCCGGTCTCGAAGAGAGGCTGGACTCCTACCATTTGACGGTAAACGATCGTGGTGTAGATGACGGACCAACACCCATTTTCGATAACCGGGCCGATCAGAACTTGGAAGGAGGGGTGAGCGTCATTGGTACCCTGGAGGCTGGAAATCGGCAATGGGAATTGCAGCTCAGCCGGTCGTTTCACCCAGGACCTTTCCCCTATGCCGTACTGGTCGCCAGCTGGCTGGTCAGTGTTTTGCTCGTTTTCCTGGTTCGCAATGGTTATCAGACCCGCTACAGGGCCGAGGAACTGGCCGAACAGATGACTCGGGCCTGGGGAGAGAGTGAGGCGCAGCGCAAGCGAACCGAAGAGCTTTCCCTGATCATGGTTACCCATGTGGATATAGATGGACGCTGGTCTCGCGCTACGCCCAGACTGGGAAGTCTGTTGGGGGTGGATGAAAAGGAAATGGTCGGACGGCCGGTATTGGAGTTTGTTCACCCTGATGATCAGTGGAACCTGGAAAATGAATTGCAGTCTCTGATCGCCGGGACGGTGCAGTCTGCGTGGCTGGAGGCTCGGCTGCAGAGCAGGACTGGGGAGACCATTTGGTCCGAATTCAATGTTTCTCTGGTAAGAAACGACGAGGGGGAGCCGCAGTATTTCCTGGCGTTTATTCAGGATGTCAGTGACCGCAAGGATTGGGAGGTTGAGCTGGGTCAGCGGGATCGCCTGTTGGGAGCCATTGCGGAGAGCCTGTCCCATTTGATTGCGCCGCGCCAGTTCGATGCGGCCGTGGAGGAGATGTTGTCACTGCTGGGACGGGCTGCTGGCGTCGATCGGGCATATATATTCGTCAATCATCCGCATCCGCAAACGGGGCTGCCCGCGCACTCCATGCGATATGAGTGGGTTGCAGGAGGGGTCACGCCGGAGATTGACAATCCGGATATGCAAAACCTCCTTTATTCCCTGTTGCCCGAGGAGTGGTATGACAGTCTGAATCAGGGACGTCCGGTCCGTGCAATGCCTCGGAATCTTGGAGAGTCTGCCAGGGAGATTCTAGAGTCTCAGGATATCAAATCGTTATTGCTGGTGCCCATTATGCTTCGGGATGGTTTCATGGGGCATATTGGCTTCGATGACTGTCATCAAGAGCGAAGTTGGCCGGAGAGCCAGGTGTCAGCGCTTATGGCTGCCGCGGCCAGTCTTGGCAATGCCTTTGAGCGACAGGAGACAGAGGAAGCGCTTGACCATAACCGCCGGCTCCTTGTTTCCATAACCGACAATATTTCAGAGGGAATATATAGAAGTACACCGGAAGGCGAGTTGGAATACGTCAATAGCGCCTTGGCGGAAATGTTTGGTTACGATTCGCCTGAGGAAATGATGCAGGTCCCGGCACCTATCCATTATTGCTCCAGGGAAAGGCGGGAAGAGCTGCAAGAGCATCTCAAGGAATATGGGCATTACAGGGACGAGGAAGTTGATTTCATGCGTCGCGATGGTTCTCGCTTCGTGGCGTTGAACAATGCGGTTGCCCTTAAAGGTGATTCCGGACGGATCATTTATCTCGATGGTGTGATTTCTGATATCACCGAAAGAAAGGAAGCAGAACGGAAGATCAATTATCTTGCCCATTACGATACGCTGACCGGTTTGCCCAATCGGACCATGTTGCGCGATCGCATGCATCAGGCGCTGGCCAAGGCAAAACGTCATGGCTACCTGGCTGGTATTCTGTTTATTGATTTGGACCGCTTTAAGAATGTAAATGACTCACTTGGGCATGCAGTGGGTGACCGTTTGCTTTCCGAGGTTTCAAGACGGCTCCAGTCTGAAACACGCGCCGAAGATACCGTCAGTCGGCAGGGAGGGGACGAGTTTATCGTTCTCTTGCCAGAGATCGGAGAAGCCAATGAGGCAGCACAGGTTGCCACCAAGCTGCTTTCCGCTCTGGGAGAGCCATACCGGATTGGGAACCATGAGTTGCATGTGACGCCCAGTATCGGAATCAGTATTTATCCGGATGATGCCGAAGAAATTGACGAGCTGATTCGGAACGCGGATGCCGCCATGTATCAGGCGAAGGAGCGGGGGCGTTTCAATTTTCAGTTCTTTACCCATGATCTCAGCGTGCAAGCCTGGGAAAGGTTATCTCTGGAGAATCAGCTGCGGCGAGCGATTCAGCGGCAGGAGTTCGTGCTCTACTACCAGCCTCAATTGAGTCTGGAAACTGGAGAGATCATTGGGGTAGAGGCTTTGGTGCGCTGGCGTCATGAGGGTAGGCTGATCTCACCCAATGTGTTCATTCCCGTTGCCGAGCAGACTGGCATGATCATTGAGATCGGCGACTGGGTCTTGACAAGAGCCTGTCAGCAGATCCAGGAGTGGCAGGAAGAGGGTCTCCCACTTATTCCGGTCTCAGTGAACCTTTCGCCCATGCAGTTTCGCCGGAGGGATATTAGGAATCATATTCAACAAGCACTGGCCGGCTCCGGGGTCTCGCCGGAATATCTGGTGCTGGAGCTGACAGAAGGTACTGTCATGGAAGAGGTGGAAGAAAGTGTCCGCATGCTGGGTCAGTTAAGCCGCCTCGGAGTCGGGTTGTGTATCGATGATTTCGGAACCGGTTATTCCAGTCTCAGTTATCTGAAGCGCTTTCCCATCGACAAGCTGAAGATCGACAAATCCTTTGTCTCCGATATCCCAGATGACCCCGATGACATGGCGATTACCGCAGCGGTAATTGACATGGGGCATAACCTCAATCTAAGGATCGTGGCCGAGGGTGTGGAAACGCGTGAGCAGCTTCAGTTCCTGCGTCAGAGAGGATGTCAGGAAATGCAGGGATTTCTGTTCAGTCGTCCGGTTCCCGCTGATGAGATGGCTGAGATGCTGAAACACCGCTCTCGTCTGGACGTTGCCTCATGATCAAAAAAGGCCCGCCGTAGCGGGCCTCTCAGGGTGGACCATACCCTGTTTCAGCAATCGTTAGTGCGCATCACTGCGGTACTCCGCAAGCATGCTCATGAAACGGTCCCGGGTTTCCGGGTCAGCTCGCTTGGCGCCGAGAATTTCATTGTAATCTTCCAGTACGAGTCCGGCTTCCTCAATGGCAGATAGCTTCTTGTCATGCCCCTCCTTGTGGAGGCGCGTGGCTTCATCGCTGTCGTCGGCCTGTTGAACGCGCTCAGCGGTGTCGCGGCGAATTGCTGCGATGGCTTCATAGGCTTCGACAAAGCGCTCCAGTTCGCCATCATCCACATCAATGTCCACTTCCGGCAAATCACCCGCGCCTTCTTCCTCGGGTGTGATATCAGGTGCCTGTTGTCCGGCTTGCCCCGCATCCTGGGCCAAAGCATAAGGACTGGTTGCCAGACCAAGGATCAGCGTGGCGAGAAGGGTATAACGTGGTTGTGACATGGTTTCCTCCTGTCGCTTTGGTATCTGCCTTTTTCTTTGCAGATGCCATGCCAGATATTGCCGGCAAGACGAGACTTGGGGGGAAATCCAGGAAATTCAGTTGGTTAGTGTTTTGCATGCGGCAGGCAGCCGGACTCTGTGGGCCACTCAAGGGTGTGGCACGCTGTGACATGTCCACCTGTATCACGCTCCGAGGATGTCCGCGACTTCGTCGAACCCCTGATCGATGGCAAGTTCCGCGGCCCGCAGGCCTTGTTCGCTCCTGGCGTCGGAATCGGCGCCGTGATCAAGCAACAAGGCAACCATCTCAATTTGCCCGGTTCCGGCGGCCGCCATCAATGCTGTCAGGCCATCTCCCTGACGGCGGTCCACGCTGGCGCCGGCATCCAGGATCAGTTCCGTACTCTCCAGGCTGGCCCCTGCCACGGCCGCGTGAAGGGGCGTAAAGGCGAGGGGGTTTTCACTCACAAAGTCCGGGTTGGCGCCTCGGTCAAGTAGCAGGCCGCAGATATCCGGCTGATTGAAACGGGCGGCGAAATGCAAGGGGCTCATACCGTCGGCGCTGATGTGCATCACCGCATCGGGATCCATTTCCAGACTGCGCTCAATGACTGCTCGGACACCCAGGGCGGATGCTTCAAAAATATCCAGCCCCATCCGGTGAGCAGCAATACTGCGGGCCAGGTGTCGTTGGCCGGTATAGAGGGCAAGCATCAGGGCACTGACGCCCGCATCCGTGCGGGTATCGGCCAGGCCCGGGTTGGCCGCCAGTAAGCTGGCCAGCTCACTGCTGTCCTGGTTCTGAATGCAATAGATAATCGCTTGTTCGTCGGGTGTCATGGCCTGGCTCCCGGAAACGGGTCTGGCATTGTATCAAGTCATCGCTGTTGCTGAACGGGGAAGGCCTGAAGAGGTCACACGGGGCGGTGGGCTGAGTTGCAGGCCCAAAAATGTCACAATGTGAGACATTGCTCAAGCAAACGGTGATCCCATGCAATGGATGTCCCGGCTATTGGCCGGATTTCGCCTCAGTCTGCGTGCCCGACTGGTCTTTGGCATCGTGGTCCCACTGTTGGTGGCGGTGCTGCTGACCATGACGGCGGTGCTGGCCACCATGGAGCAGCGGGCCGAGCAGCGCATGCAGGAGGATGTCGAGCTGATTGCCCAGGCGATTCGGCTGCCTGTGAGCTACAGCATGGAGCGGGATCGACGTGGTTCAGTGCATCAGGCGTTGGAGTCCGTGTTTCAACTGGACCAGGTCTATGGTGCTTTCGTTTACGACGCCGAAGGCGAACAGATCGCCGCCGTCGGTGCCGTACGTCCCCGTCAGGAGCCGGATTTCGTTCACGATGTTACCGTGACGCCGGATGAGGATGCCGGTCAATACGAAGAAATCGATGGGCGTGATGTCTATTCCCATTATGTGGCCCTGGCCGACGAGGCGACCGGGCAAATTATTGGCTGGCTTCAGGTCACACGCCGTGCCAGTGATTTTGAAGAACACATGCGCCAGGTGCAGCGCCAGATGCTGGCTGGGCTGCTGGCCGGCACTGTCGTCGTACTTCTGTTGGTAATGCTCGGCCATCACCGCGCGGTGGGCCGCCATCTGGGACGGCTCACTGCTGCCATGGCCCGTGTGGAGCGCGGGGAACGCGGAGTGCGTGCGGAAATGGACGGGCCCCGTGAATTGGCGATGCTGGCCCGTTCCCTCAATACCATGCTCGATGCAGTGGAGCGAGCGGAGCGGGAGATTCAGCAGCGGCGCAGTGCCCAGTTGGAGCTGGAAGAGCGCCTCCGGCATTCCGAGAAACTCGCCGCCATTGGACGCCTTGCCGCCGGTATTGCCCATGAGCTGGGAGCGCCGCTGTCGGTCGTTGATGGTCGCGCCCGGCGGGTGCTGCGAGATGAGGGGCTGGATCAGCGCCAGCGGGGCAATTTGGAGGATGTTCGCAGCGAGGTCCAGCGCATGAGTCATATCGTGCGCCAATTGCTGGATTTCGGTCGTGCCTCCAGCCGGGAGCGTAAACCGGTGCCGGCGGGGGAACTGCTTGGCGGCTGTCTGGATCGGGTTCGTGAATTGGCCGAGGCTTCGGATATCAGCCTTGAAGTCTCTGAGGACACTCCGGACCGGACGGTGGAAGTAGACCGGATTCGGATAGAACAGGTTTTTGTGAACTTGCTCCGCAATGCAGTTCAGGCTGAAGCGGTCAGCCAGGTCAGGTTGTCCTGCCGGGAAGAGGATGAAGGGATCCGCTTTCTGGTGGAGGATGACGGCAAGGGGATTGACCTGGAGAACCGATCCCGCTTGTTCGAGCCCTTCTTTACCACCAAGTCAGTAGGTGAAGGCACAGGCCTGGGTTTGGCGGTAGCCCATGGCATCGTCAATGAACATCATGGTTGGATCGATGTCAGTGAAAGTCGCCTGGGTGGTGCCGCTTTCATGGTCTGGCTGCCGTTTCAGCGTCGACGTGCAGAAGATGTGGGTGAGGCGTTGAGCGCTGGATTGCCTGAGCGGATTTCCCAGGACTGACACGAGATTGAGATGGTAGCAATAATGACAAAAGCCGAGCATATTCTGGTGGTGGAAGACGACGCCTCTCTGGCACGCCTGATGCGGGAAGAGCTGGAAGAGGAAGGTTGGCAGGTGGCAGTGGCGGAATCGGCCGAGGAGGGTGCCGAGTTGCTGGCCCGCCTTCAGCCGCAATTGGTGCTGAGCGACCTTCGGCTGCCTGGTGCCGATGGCATGAGTCTCTTGCGGGAAGCCAGGGCCATGCCCCATCCTCCATCCTTCGTCATTCTCACCGCCTTTGGCAGTATCGAGCAGGCAGTAGAGGCCCTCAAGGCAGGCGCAGACGAGTTTCTCACCAAGCCCATTGATATCGATCACCTGTTGCTGACCGTCAGTCGGGTCATGGAGAATCGGCGGCTGCGCTCGGAAGTGCAGCGATTCCGGGAGGCGTTCAGCGGTGACGATTTTCACGGCATGCTTGGCGACAGTCAGGCCATGCAACGCCTCTACAAGGAAATCAGCAGTGTGGCTGTTGCCAGTGGACCAGTGCTGGTGATCGGAGAGAGTGGTACCGGCAAGGAATTGGTAGCCCGCGCCATTCATGAGGAAAGCGAGCGCAGTCAGGGGCCCTTTCTGGCCGTCAACTGTGCGGGTATTCCGGCCGACCTGCTGGAAAGTGAATTCTTCGGACACGCTGCGGGGGCGTTTACGGGCGCCACCCGGCGACACAAGGGGATCTTTGCCCAATCCGACGGTGGCACCTTGCTACTGGACGAGATTGGAGAAATGCCCATGAATTTGCAGGCCAAGCTCTTGCGGGTTCTGCAGGAAGGCGTTATCCGCCCTGTTGGTGGTGAGTCCGATGTCGAGGTGGATGTCCGCATCGTGGCTGCCACCAACCGGGATATGGAGCAACTGGTTGCGGATGGAGAGTTCCGGGAAGACCTTTTCTATCGCATGGAAACCTTCGCCCTGCATATTCCGCCACTGCGGGAAAGGGAAAACGATATGGAGCAACTGGCCGTTCGCTTCATGGAGCGTTTCAGTCTTCAGCAAGGCCGGGATATTCAGGGCTTTTGCCCTGCTGCCGTCGAGGCCCTGAAGCGTTATCCCTTCCCGGGCAATGTGCGGGAGCTGCAGAATGCGGTCGAGCGAGCGGTGACCTTCTGCCACGACGGCGAGATACAGACCGAGCATTTACCCACCCGCATCCGCAACTACCGTGATGATGGCCGCGGCGGCACCGGCAGCGAGGTTCGAGCCGGGCTCATGGATCGCCTGGCCAGTGGGCAGAGTCTGCCCACCCTGGAAGAGCTCCAGGACCGCTATATTCGCTATGTCCTCGATCAGGTGGACGGTAACAAGCGCCAGGCCGCCGGCATCCTCGGTGTCAGCCGCCAGACCCTCTATCGCAAGTTATAGAAACCTCTGTACGAAGGTTCCCTTACCCCTTACCCCTTACCCCTTGCCTCATCCGGAATACTGTATATACTGACAGTAACTGTCAGTCCATACACCCATCCGGAGGTGGGCAATGAGCGAGTTGACTGCAAGACAGGCAGAAGTGCTGGATCTGATCCGCCAGGTTATCGAAAACACCGGGCGTCCCCCCACCCGGGCCGAGATATCAGAGCATCTGGGTTTCAGTTCCGCCAATGCCGCCGAGACCCATCTGCGCGCCCTGGCCCGCAAGGGGGCCATTGAGTTGGTCCCCGGTTCCTCCCGGGGGATTCGCCTGATGATGGAAGAAGAGCCCGGCCTGCCGGTGGTGGGGCGGGTAGCCGCTGGCACCCCCATCCTGGCCGAGGAGCATGTGGAAACCCGCTACCGCATGGACCCCGAGGTTTTTCAGCCCCGCGCCCACTACCTTTTGCAGGTCAAGGGCATGAGCATGAAGGATGCCGGGATCTTCGAAGGCGACCTGGTTGCCGTGCACCGGGCCACGGATGTGCGTAACGGCCAGATCGTGGTCGCTCGCCTGGATGACGAAGTCACCGTCAAGCGCTTCAAGCAACGCGGTAAGCAGATCTGGCTGCTGCCGGAAAACGAAGACTTTGAGCCCATCGAGGTGGATCTGGAGACCCAGACCCTGGTCCTGGAAGGCGTCGTGGTCGGCGTCATCCGCAACGGCCGTATCCAATAGGGGGAGGAACCACTGATGGCCCCCCGTCGGCACGCTCCCGCGCTTGAGCACGGCTGCTCCTGCGTTACTCCGGCCGTCCCTGGCCTTCGCCCTTCGGGCCTGCAAGCGGAGCTTGCAGTTCAAATGCGTTCCAGACGCATTTGTGCAGCACTTGCCCGTAGCGCTGCTACTGTGCTGCGTGCTGTGCCTTGGATCAGCAGCCCACAGACGCGGAATCGCACAGCCGGGAACCCATCCGTGCTTCCTGGGGGTGACAGGCTTTCGGTGGTGTAGCGTGTCGGGGCTGGAGGCGTTGTTGCGGGATCCGCGGGTGTTTCGGCCGCGGCGGGGTGGGGCCTCGGGTGCCTCGAGCCTGTCCACCGGCTTCGAGGCGCTGGATCGGGTATTGCCTGGTGGTGGCTGGCCCACGGGGGTGCTGATCGAGCTGCTGGCCGGGCGTTGGGGGGTCGGCGAGCTGCGCTTGATCATGCCGGCTCTGGTGTCGGTGAGCCGTGCCGGGCGCTGGGTGCTTTGGGTCTCACCGCCGCATGTGCCTTATGCCCCCGCCCTGGCCGCCATGGGCCTTGATCCTGGTTGCTGCATTGTCACCCGTCCCGATAGCCGCGAAGAAAGGATCTGGACGGTGGAGCAAGCCCTTCGCTCCGGTGCCTGCGGCGCCGTCCTTGCCTGGCATTGTGAAGGCGCGGCCCGTCATGCCCGCCGCCTGCAGTTGGCCGCCGAGGCCGGTCAGGCCCTGGCTCTGCGCTTTCGCCCGCCGTCCTCGGCCGGAAGTCGTTCACCGGCAGCCTTGAGATTGCTGCTTCAGGCCTCGGGCACGGGCCTGCATATCGACATCCTCAAATCTCGGGGTGGGCAAACAGGGGGGCTTGAACTGAATATTTGAATCACTGGGTGTTGCCGATGACTCTGCCCCTGTTCCCCGAGCTCACAGCGCCTAAGGAGAAGCCGCCACCGCAGGCCAGGCATGGCCATCTGTCTTCCGTGGTGGTCAGGCCCCTGCCGTCGCGAAAAACGTATTCCGTTCTCTGGCTTTGCCTGTACTTTCCCGATCTGGTGATCGAATCGCTGACCCCCGGTGATGAGCGGCCCTGTTTGGTCGTGGCCGGTGAAGGCGGTGCTGCCCGTGTCGTCGGGCTCAATACCCGGGCCCGGCAAGCCGGTGTTTCAACGGACATGCGCCTATCCTCCGCTCTGGCTCTGGTGAAAGCCCCCAGTCTGTGTCGCCGCGATTCGGCCAGGGAGCGCGCCTGTCTGGCCGCGGCCGCGGATGCCGGAATGGATTTCACAGGCCGGGTCAGCGTGTTGCCGGGAGAGGGCTTGCTACTGGAGGTGCGTGGTAGTTTGCGTTTGTTTGGCGGATTGGACGTGCTCAAGGCGCAAGTGCTTGAGCGCATGGAAGGCCTTGGGCTGACGGCGATGGCCGCAGTTGCCCCCACACCGCTGGCGGCCCAATGGCTGGCCCGGATGGGCGATGAGAAACCGGTCACGAATCCGGCTAACTTGCCCGGTCGCCTGGGGCGTCTGCCTCTTGCGCCCCTGAGACTGAATGACAAGACGCGCCGGAGCATGGCCGGCATTGGCCTGCGTCGTCTGGCGGATCTGCTGCGCCTGCCCAGGGATGGCATTGCCCGGCGCTGGGGCAATGATGTCCTGAACGGTTTGGACCGGGCACTGGGCAGGGCCCCCGATCCACGGATCTGCTGGCGGGGCCAGCTCCGTTTTCATGATCATATGCTTCTGCCGGCCGAGACCCGGAATGCTGACCATCTGATGCAGGCTGCCCAGCGCATGCTGGAAAAACTGCACCGTTTCCTTCGACGACATGACAGCCAGGTGGAATGGCTGGAGTTGGGCTGTCATCATCACCGGCGGGAGACGAGCCGGTTACGTTTGCGTCTGCTGGGGGGGAGCAGTGATCCGAAGCATCTGGGCCGATTGTTGGCCATCCGAATGGAAGCACTTCGTTTGCCGGAGCCGGTTATTGAGCTGAGTCTGCAAAGCGGGCCGCTACGCCAGGCTGTTGCAGTGAGTCGCGGCCTCTTCATGGAAGCAGGGGATTCCGCTCGCAAGCTGGACTTGCTGGAACAACTTCGAGCCCGCCTGGGAGACAAGCGTGTATTCAGTCTCGCCAGTCGAGCCGTGCATCATCCTGAGCAGGGCTGGTGCCGGAGTGACCCCGGTGGGGGAGGCCAGGCCTATCCACGTGATGACCGTCCCCTGTGGTTACTGGCCGAACCCCAGCCCCTGAAATACACGGCGGGTTTTCAGAAGGTGTCGGGGCCGGAGCGAATAGAGACCGGCTGGTGGCAGGGACGGGACATTGCCCGTGACTACTATCGGGTCGTTTCCGAAGACGGCCGATGCTTATGGATTTTTCATGACCGACGCGGCAATCATTGGTTCATGCACGGCCTGTTTGGCTGAACAACAAAAAGGCTTTCATCATGCATAACCCGAAACAGGCCATGATTTTTCGTGCAGCGGAAGCCGAGGCCTTTGACTTTGTGGAGCGCTGCCATATCAGCGAATGGCTCAATAATGAGGCCGACCCGGCCTTGTCCGTTGCCCGCGCGGCGGTGGCGGCAGGAGTGACCACACGCTGGCATCGACTGCGGGGAATCGCGGAGCGCTATGTCGTGTTGTCCGGCGAAGGTGAGGTGGATGTGGCGGGGCTGGAGCGCCAGGTGGTTGGGCCCGGCGATGTCGTCGTGATACCTGCCGATACCGCCCAGCGTATCAGCAACATGGGTAGTGAGGAGCTTGTTTTCCTCGCCATCTGTACACCGCGATTCAGGCCCGAGTCTTATGAAGACCTTGATCCTGATCCCATGCCGGATGGCGAGGATCAGTCGCGGCGTTCGTAATCCCCTTCAATGGTGCGCTGATGGTCTTGCGGGGTGTGCTGCCGGGACCAGGCCGGGCCATACTGCACATGCATGCGGGACAGGCCCGAGCGGATGGCAAGCCGTCGCAGCGGCGGCACCAGCAGCATGAAGCCGAGGGCATCGGTGGCGAACCCCGGGGTCAGCAACATGGCCCCAGCCATCATCAGCGCCAGACCTTCAAGCATCTCCATGGCCGGGGCCATGCCCCGGTTGAGATTCTGCCGCGCACGGGACAGTGTCTGGATCCCCTGCAGACGGATCAGGGCAGCGCCAATGACGGCCGTCAGAATGCAAAGACCGATGGTGGACAGGGCACCGATGGATTGCCCCACCTGGATGAGCAGATAAAGTTCCAGCAGGGGAACGCCGACAAAAAGCAGCAGCAGAATTAAAGGCAAGACAGACCTCGGCAGCCAGTGGTCGTTCAGTGATCTCACGTTTGGTGCCATTGTATATGGCGATGTTCCCGTGAAAATCAAGACAGGGACCGATAGATGGCAGATTCCTGGTGGCTTTATGTGCTCGACTGCGATGGTCGCTTCTACACCGGCGTGACCACGGATGTGGCGCGACGGCTTTCAGAGCACCGCCAGGGCCGTTCCCGCGGCGCCCGTTTCACCCGCGGCGCCGGCCACATCACGCTCGTCTATCAGGTCGCCCTCCGGGACCGCAGCGAAGCCCAGCAGGCCGAGGCCCGGCTGCGGCGTTTGCGGCGGGCGGGAAAGCTTGAGGTGATTACGGCGGGGTTGGATCGGGATGAGTTGTTGGTTCGGCTTGGTTTGGTTTGATTTATGCAGGACTCTGCGTTGTTGGTGGCGGGGGTATTTCGACCGGCTTAGAGCTGTCTAGGACCCTTCGACGTCGGTGACGGGTGGCTTCCCGGCTTCGGTCCTGGTGGGCTTGCTCAGGAACGTATATGGTCTCCTCCCCCATTGCAAGGCTCCGTGAACTGGATGACAGGGACAGGATTGCTGCCGTATATCCGGCCTCTGGATGAGGGCGCTTTCGGGCCCTCGGGCCTCAATGAAATTCGCGCGCATCGTCCCAATCGCCGTAGCGGCCTACACGGCCCGCGTCCCTGTCGGGTTTTCGATGCGCCGGTCTGACCTGTTTTGTCATCGCGGCTCACTGAGCCATCGCAATTCCGGGCGGGAACCTCCTCTGAAACCTGTCTTTCGCCAGCCTATGCCGATTTAAGCGGTGACGGCTCGGCTTGGGTCATACGCTGCATCATGTCGTAGCACGGCCCAGCCGATCCGGGCCAGTTTGTTGGCCAAGGCCACCACCGCCTTGTTGCGACCTCGACTGGCCTCCACCCGCCGCACCCAGCGGCTGAGTGCGTCCTCCTTCTTGCCGGCCTGGCGGACCACCGAGCGGGCGCCATGGATGAGCTTGGCCCGCAGGTAGCGGTCACCGCGTTTGCTGATCCCCAGCAACCGCGCCTTACCCCCTGTACTGTGCTGAGCCGGCACGACCCCCAGTGAGGCGGCCACATCCCGGCCCCGCCGGAACGCCCGGCCGTCGCCGACATGGCCCCGAAAGGCGCTGGCCACGATGGGGCCAAAGCCGGGCACTGCCAGCAAGGCCTTGAGGGCCGGGTCCTGGCGGGCCTGTTGGCTGATCAACTGCTCAAAGCGGGCAATCTGCTGATCGAGTTGCTTAAGTTGTTCATACGCGGCCGCCAGCATTTCTCGGTCCAGCACGCCCAGGCCATTGCCGGCGTCCTCCAGCAGCGCTGGAATCTGTC